>VDHG01000020.1 GCA_006228005.1 Testudinibacter crocodili | reverse complement strand
AAAAATCAACAGACCCTAGGGTGTATTGAGCTTTTAAGTATTAAAACTAATCCTTTTAGCCTAGCAAGGCAAAGCTGTACTAGGTTACGCATAGATCAGCCGCTTTGCGGCTGCTTCAGAGAGGCAAAGCCTCTCATCAATGCTTAACCGATTGCGACTGTAGGTCGCTGTCGGATAAAATCACACTCTTTTTGCTTGATTTATAAACACAAAAGATCAACAGCCCCTAAATTTCCAGCTATTTTTCTATGCGCTGTACCCGGTATTTACTTGGGGAGATGCCGTATTTCAGTTTGAAGGCTTTGCTGAAGTGGGCTTCAGATTGGTAGCCGACTTCCAGTGCCACCGCCAAAATAGATTTGTTGGTGTTGCATAGCAGCAATTCGGCTTTTTGCATTCTTAATCCCGTTAAAAATTTTCCCGGTAAGGTACCGGTTTTGCTTTTGAAAAGACGGATGAAATTGGCGCGCGACATGGTGCTCAGTTCTGCCAGATTCTCCATGTTCCAGCTGTTTTCTGGATTTTGTAGCATGGCATTCACTGAGTGGTATAGACGTTTGTCTTGCAGTGCGCCTAATACGCCGTTGGTCACGTCTTGGCTGCGTTGGATATAATCGCGTGTGAGGTAGGTAAACAGTACATTACACAACGCATTGACAACCGAAACCGTACCGATTTCCAACAAGGCTTCTTTCTGCAGCAATTCTAGTAGTGCGGCAACCGAACTGTTGTTGCCGGACAAATACCAATATTCAGGCAAAATCGCTGGTAATGTTGAATGCCCGGAGTAGTGAAAATAGCCACAGAACATTTCAAAATCGTGGGACGCTTGGTTGTTGGTGCGTAAGGTAAATGGACCGTGTTGTAATTGTTGAAGTGCGGTCAGTGGTGTATTTTCTTCCGTTGCAACCGCACTTTGATGCTTGCTGTCGATACGGTGGGCGAGACCGTGTGGCAGAAAAAATACATCACCGGGTTTTAAGTGATAACTCTGTTGATCATTTAATGTCAGGCGGCATTCCCCTTTTGAAATAATGTGAAAAATACCAAGTGCTTCCGGTTCTTGTTGGTGTTTGAGCTGCCAACTACCTTGAAAGCGGCAAAGCACGTTAATTTTGCCCTCTACTTGGGCAAGTTGTATCAGTCGATCGAGATAGTCCATGGTCATATTTCCGCTTAAGATGAATAAGATAAAAAATGATACTATATAACAATTTATATTGCCTTATAATATCAATAATAAGCGCCGTTAGCCAGCGTATTTACCTATTATTGAAATCAGGAGAACAAAATGTTTGCAGATTGGAAAAATGATGTGAGCCATGTGAAAAAATCTTTCGGACAATTAGGACAGAAATATCCCAAAATGTTGCAAGCTTACGGCGCATTGAATGCGGCTGCGGCGGAAGGCGATGTATTAGATGCTAAAACTCGGGAATTGATTGCATTGGCTGTGGCGGTGACAACACGTTGTGAAAGTTGTATCGGTGTGCACGCTGGCGAAGCGATTAAAGCCGGAGCGAGCGAAGAGGAAGTTGCCGCCGCGTTGGCGACAGCGATCGCCTTAAATGCTGGTGCGGCTTATACTTATTCGTTGCGTGCGTTGGAAGCCTTTAACGAGCAGAAATAGTCACTTTAACCGCACTTTGAATAACACCCTGTTTATGCATAAATGGGGTGTTGTTTATTTGTCGGGATTTTCTTGATAGGGTGTAACCGCCGAATGGTCTTTTTCGCTGAGCAGACGAGTATCTTTAACCGCAGCACGAGCCAGCATGTGTGACGCCAGTGGCAGTGTGAGGATCAGGAAAAAACTCATAATCGTTAAACGCAGTGTCCATGCCCACTCTTGTGCCAGCAAAATTGCTGCCAACGAAATCAAGGTGATCGCCAAAGTACCAGCTTTGGTTGCGGCGTGCTGTTTGCTTAAAGTATTAGGCAAAATACGAATCCCAAGTGCGGATACGACCAGACTTAATCCGCCGAGCAGTAATAAAATAATCCCCAGTATCTCAAGAATGGTATTCATGTTATTTGTTCTCTTGCTGTTGTGCATCATTTTTACGCCGAATCACGGCAGACCAACCGACGGTGCCGATAAAGCCGATTAAAGAAAGCCCGATGGCAACGTCTAATAATACGGTACGTTTGATCATTAACGAGGCGATGATACACAGAATCAACGCCGCAGCTAATAAAATATCTAAAGCAACTATGCGATCGGCATCATCTGCACCTTTTTGAATTTGAGCAATCACCAATAAAATGGCAATGAGTGCGCAGACCACAACAAAAATCAGGCTAAACTCCAGCATTTTTTCCTCGCACAGCTTGTTTGGCAAATAGTGTCATAATATAAGGTTCAAATTTTTGTCTGATTTCACGGATAGATTCATCACTTTTTTCAGTGTCCAAAATATGTAGCAACAGCCGATTATCTTCGCTGTCGATCGCCAGTAATGAAGTTCCCGGCGTCAGACTGATCAGACAAGCGAGCACGACTAAACCATTTTCGTTGACATTAGGGATCGTTAAGCTGGTGTAGCTGTCTTGCAACGATTTTTTCAATCCAAATTGTAGTTTGATGATCAGCAACAGGGTTGCAAAACCAGATTTTAGCATCAAATATAAAAATTGCAGGCTGAGCTGTAACATGGCGCAGATTTTTTTGACGATCACAACAAATCTCCCAATTGCAGTGCCGCACGATGACTAAAATCGTACAGCAGATTTGGCAATAAGCTGATGAATAGGATGGCGATACATAAAATGCTGATGGCGATTACCGCCGGTTTGACATTTTGTCGCACTGTGGGTTGCCAGACGCTGCTGCTGTCGCAAACCAGCGGATGTGGTTTACAGAACGCTTCAAACCAGATTTTCATCATGGAATAGAGCGTAAGTACGCTGACGATGAGCGCAATCGCAGTCCAAAGAGCTCGACCTTGTTCAATCGTTTCACGTAACAATAGTACCTTTGCCCAGAAGCCAGAAAATGGCGGAATGCCGACCAACGACAGCGCCGGAATAGCGAAAAGGATCGCCAGCCAAGGTTTGATATTATACAGTCCGCCGATTTTGCGCAGGTCATAACTGCCAGCATAGAGATAGATGACGCCAGCAATCAAAATCAGGCAGGCTTTGACAATACTGTGATGAAAGGTGTAATAAATAGCGGCAGTATTTCCATCAGGGCTTGCCAATGAAATGCCGAGCAAGATGTAGCCGATTTGCGAAATACTGTGAAACACCAAAATCCGACGCATATCCCAATGATAAGCCGCACCCAGTACGCCGACCACCATCGTGCAGATTGCGATCCAAGCCAACACCAGCTGCAAGATGTCGATGGTCGGGGTGAAGACTTGGGAAAGTGAGCGTAGTAAGGTATAAACAGCCACTTTGGTTAATAGTGCTGAGAACAGTGCCATCACTGGAATCGGTAGCGTATGATACGAGGCAGGCATCCAAGTGAACACCGGAAATGCAGCGACTTTGATCAATACTGCAACAATAAACAGTGTGATCATCATCAATTTTGTTGCTGGGTTGATGCTGCTCAGTGCCGCTTGCACTGCCTGAAAGTTAAGGTTGCCGGTGCTGCCGTACAGTAATGCGATAGAAGTCAGCAATAACAGCGTGCCGAACAGGTTCAACACCATATATTTGAAAGCGGCGTCCAGTTGGGAAATTTTGCGCCCAATGGCCAATAAGCCGATGGCGCAGATCAAAATGACTTCGAACCAGACATACAGGTTGAAGAAATCCTGCGTGATAAAGCTGCCATTGACCCCAGCGATCAAGCCAAAAATTAATGGGAGTGTCAGTGAGTTTAGCGGACGAGTACTTAAACCGGACAGCATAAACAGCAGGCAACAGAACGTGATCAAGGCAGAAATGGTGAGCATGATATAACTCAATACATCGATCTGAAACCCGATTCCATAGGGCAACTGCCATTCACCGAACTGTGAAGACAGCGTTTGCTGTTGCAGCGGACTGTACAGCATGAAGTGATTGAGCAGGATCAACAATGCCGACAGCAGTCCGACCCAATATTGTGCGGTTTGGCGGTAACGCAGAATAACAGTGATCCCTGCTGCTAACAGTGGCAACAAAATGGGAGAAGTGACTAAAAAATTCATTAACACAGATCCTTACGGTATTTTTTAAACCCATCGCTATCATCATGATCAGGATGAATCGCCGGTTTATGCCCGCTGTTATTCAGAGGCTCAGCTTCACGCCATTCATTGATATCGTCGGTGCCTAGTTTTTTAATCAGCTTAATCATTAAGACAACCGAAAAACAGGTGAGAGCAAAACCGATCACAATTGCAGTTAAAATTAATGCTTGCGGCAGTGGATTAGCCGGGTTCTCAATAATATCTTGTCCGAGCGGCACTACCGCAGGAACCGTTGAATACACCCGACCGGAGAGCAATATAATGAAATTGACGGCATTGCCAAGCAGCATTAAGCCGATCACAATTCGTAGTGCGTGACGGGACAGTAGCAGATAGATCGCGGCAATCAGGGTGATCCAAAGGGTAATTAAAATAACTAACGTCATAATCTCTACTCCGTGGTTTCCAACAACATAATGGCATATCCGCTGACCACGCCCCAGATACAAAGATATACGCCTAAGTCAAACAGCAACACCGTCGAAATTTTATAGTCAAAAAAGAATAACGGTATCGTTGCCCAAAAGTGATATAAAAAAGCATGTCCGCTCAGCAGCGCAGGTAATCCGGCAGCAGCGGCAAGTAGCAGTCCGCAGGCTGCCAGATTCAGTGGTGAAGCGAATGGTAATTTTTTCATTGCCTGCTTGGCGGAAAAGGCGATCGCCCACAAAATTGAAGCGGCTGCTGCCAATAAACCAGCGATAAAACCGCCACCGGGTTCATTATGACCACGCAAGAGAATCACTAAAGAGGTCAGCAACACAATCCAATATAGCGGAAGTGCGGTTTTGCTTAACAGGAGAATCTTATTGGGCTTCATGTTGCACCTCTTGGTTTTTCTCTGCTTTATTGCGTTTCAGCAGTCCGGTCTGACGTTTCAGTTCACGCAGCAGCGGGCGGGCGGCAAGCAGTGAGAACAGCATCACAGCAACTTCGCCAAACGTATCCAATGCGCGGAAATCAACCAAAATCACGTTGATGATATTGCGTCCGTAGGCTTCAGGCACACTGTTTTCAATATAAAAATCGGAAACACTATGGTCGAAATCCAGCCCCAGCATCACTAACAACGTGACCAGAATAATACTGGCAACCAGCACCGAAAGTAGCAGTGTGAACAGCAGTTGTTTCGGGTGTTTGCGCCGATCTTGCGGACGGTTGAAATCCGCTGATTTGCTTTGAATCAAAATGATCAAAATCGACGATAAAATAATCACTAAAATGGTTTCTACCACAAATTGGGTCAATGCCACATCGGGGGCAGAAACAAACACAAACAGCAGTGCAGAACCAAAGCCGACCAAGCCCGAATTGAGCAATAAAATAAAGGGCTTGGCAGACAACATCACGAAAATCGCGCCAATGCATATCAGGGCGGCGGCACTGATCAAACCAAGACTCGGTCGTGGATCCAACAGCGTAGTGATATTGACGCTAATGTTAACCCCTTGCGAAATAGCCCAGAGCAAGCTGAGCGTCAGGCTGATTAAGGTAAAGCCCAGCATCCAGCGGATATAACCGGAAAGTAGCCCATGTTGAAATCTGCCGGTAACTTTGGCGGTCAAAGCCGGAATTTGATCGACGATACGGGTATAAGTTGCAGCGCCGCCCCACTGTGGGAATAGCTTCAAAAAGCGATCGAAAGCGTAGTGCAGCCGATCCCAAAAATAGAAGACGATCAGTCCGAACAGTACTGTTGCCAAAATAGTTAAACCGGTGGTTTGCAGAGCTTCCCAGTTAAAATACAAATCGACATCGCCGATGGGTTTTGAGGTAATAGTTTGTGCCGCAATTTTAATAAAGGGAATTGCCAATTGTGGTGTTAAACCGATAAATAAACCGACAATCGCCACCAGTGCCGGCGCCAGTAGCATTTTGATCCGCACTTCCTGCACATGTGGCGTGATGTTGTTGCCAGGGTGCAGCCAAAATACCCGAATCGCAGCAACAGCGGCAACCGCGACCGCGATAATACTGAAAATGATGTTGCCATAAGCACTGAACGGCAGAGTATCATCAGCTTCTTTGGCAACTGTCAACGCTTCTTTAGCGATAAAACCGAATGAAGTCGGCATACCAGCCATGGAAAGTGCGGCTAATATAGCCACGGTTGCCGTCCATGGCATATAGCGTTTTAAGCCACCGAGATGGTCAATAATCCGCGTGCCGGTAGCATGATCGATATTGCCAGCGACAAAAAATAGCGGCGCTTTGTACAGTGCATGTGCTAACACAAATGTCACCACCGCAATTGAGGCAGAGCTGCTATCTAAGCCGATCAGCACCACCATCGTACCGAGCGACGCCACGGTTGACCATGCCAAGATTTTCTTTAAATCTCGTTCCCGCAGCGCCAACATCATGCCCCAAGCGGCAGTAATCGAACCGACAGTTTGCAAAATCTGTTGCCACAATGCCCAATCGGAAAGGGCATAATCCAGTCTTGCCAATAAGAAAATCCCTAATTTCACCATGGTTGCCGAGTGTAAATAAGCCGATACCGGGGTTGGCGCCGCCATTGCATTTGGTAGCCAAAATTGGAACGGAAACTGAGCGCTTTTGGTAAACGCCCCGATTAAGATCAGCAGCAAAATCCATTTAAAGTGCGGTTGTGAGAGGTAATCTGGTAATATTTTGATGATTTCTGAAATTTGCGCCGTGCCGGTTAACTGCCACAGCCACAAAAATCCGGCTAACATACATAAGCCACCGCTGCCAGTGACCAGCAACGCTTGCTTGGCGGAAGTGCGGTTTTCTTCGGCTTGGTAATTAAACAATACCAATAAAAATGAGGTGATACTGGTTAGCTCCCAAAACAGGAAAAACAGCAGCAGATGATCGGAAATCACACAGCCGATCATTGCCAGCATAAACACAGTCAGCAATACATAGAGCCGTCGCAGTTGAGGGTGATCGGCGAAATAACCGGCAGCATACAGATATACTGCACAGCCGATGCCGGTGATCAACGACAGCATCAGTAGCGAAAGTCCGTCAATATAGATCAAAAAATTGATGTTGAGCAGACTGAACCAAGGCAATTGGTATTGATAGGCAGGTTGATAATTGCTTATCCAAAGAAAAATCACGGTGATCAATCCGCTCAGCGGCAGTAAGCTCCAAAGTATTTTTTCAATTTTTGTCGGAGTTTTGCCGGATAACGTCGGGTCAATATGTGCCATGCCTGAATAATCACCTTATGCTGAAATAAAAATCGGCTTATAAAACTATCTGTTTTGACAGCGATAGTCAACCTTTGTAGGAATCCGAACAGGATAGACAGGTATTTTTTCTTTTTACGATAGTGATTTTTTTGTGTTTACTATCGGGTTTCGCCTGAACGGCGACCATACTTTTCTTTGCTTGTGCAAAGAAAAGTAGGCAAAAGAAAGCCCCCCTATTGAACTGCTGATCTTCGCTCCGTGTAAATTTGTTTAACGGAAAATTTTTAATTCGCTCGCGTTGCGGGCAGACTCGCTGCGCTCAAACAGAAAAATTTACCTACAAATTTCACACCCGCTCAGGCAGTTCATAAGGGAAACTAAAAAACACGGCGCAAAGCATCGAATTTTATACCGCACTTTATACTTCGAACTTTGTGATAAGTGAAAGTCCGGTGAGGTTGATCTTAAATCCCCATTTGTAGTGCCTGAGGATACGATAATGAATATCAAAAAAGCTCCCTTGTTGAGAAAGAGAGCTTTATGTTGGTGCGGCCTATAACTGCCGTCTGTGGATTATAGTAATGATGGAGCTGCGCCGAGTAGACGACGAGTGTAATCCTGTTGTGGGTTTTCAAAGATTTGATTGGAAGAACCGCTTTCGACGATTTTTCCGGCAAACATCACCACAATTCGATCGGATACTTGACGTACCGTTTGAATATCGTGCGAGATAAACACCATCGCCAAATTCAACTCTTTTTTCAAATCCGCCAACAAATTCAGCACCTGCGCCCGAACAGAAACATCCAGTGCCGATGTCGGTTCATCCGCCACAATCAGGGACGGGTTCAGCGCTAATGCTCTGGCGATGGCAACCCGTTGTTTTTGCCCACCGGACAAACGGGTTGGTTCCACTGCGGCGGCAGAACGTGGCAAGCCGACGCGAGAAAGCAGTTCATACACCCGTTTCTCCCGCTCGTGCGGCTGTAGCACGTTATGAATATCCAATGGATCACGTAGAATGTCGAATACCTTCATGCGTGGATTAAGTGCGGTTGCCGGGTCTTGGAAAATCACCGATACTTGTCGCCCAAACTGTTTGCGTGCTGCGGCACTGCCGTACTGCATTTTCAGACCGTTGAATTTCACTTCGCCGGAGGTTGGTGGTTGCAGCCCAATCATCACATTGGCAAGTGTTGATTTGCCACAGCCGGATTCGCCGACGATGCCAACTGTTTCACCGGCACTGACGTGGAAGTCTACACCACCGACTGCGGTGACTTTGTTGCGGCTGAATAGCGAACCGTCACGCGAAGGGAACTGCACCACGATATCTTTTAAGTTGATGATATGTTGTGGTTTGATGACTTTGATACTGCTGCTCATACATTCTCCCCTTGTGTGGTATGATGTTTCTCTGCTAAGTGCGAAGCCCATAAATGGTTAGGCACATCGCCAGCCGGAACCAACGGCAGTTTTTGTTGCGGATTGGCATCTGGACGCAAGGAGCGACCTGCAAAGCGGTCACCTGTGGCAAAATCATAAGGCGACGGCACGCTGCCCGGAATTTGGTATAATCGTTTTGCACGTTCTTCAGTGGAAAGTACCGAGCCGAGCAAGCCACGGGTATATTCGTGCATTGGATTTGCCAATAATGGTGAAGTTGGTGCGCTTTCAACCACTTGACCGGCATACATTACCGTGATGTGGTGTGCCATTTGTGCTACTAAAGCAAGGTCATGACTGACGAATACCATCGCAAAGCCCAGTTTTTCGCGTAATTCATTCAACAGTTTGATCACTTCCGCTTGTACCGTCACATCAAGTGCGGTCGTCGGTTCGTCGGCAATCACCAGTTTCGGCTCTCTTGCTAACGCCATCGCAATCAATACCCGTTGCCGTTGTCCGCCTGAAAGTTCATGTGGATAGCGGTTTAACGTTTTGGACGGATCGAGTTTTACCCATGACAGCAGGGTTTCAGCGGTGTGTTTGCTGCCACGATTGATGATCTGCGCCATTTGTGCTTTGATTCGCATCGATGGGTTCAAGGCGCTTAACGCATCTTGATAGATCATCGCAATCTCAGTGCCGCGCAGCTGATTCAGTTGAGTTGAAGTCAGCAGATCATGCTCTTTGCCACTGCGATCACAGAATGTGATGTTGCCGCTGATTTTAGCCGATGGTGGCAATAAGCCCATAATCGAGAAAGCGGTGATTGATTTGCCACAGCCGGATTCACCGACCAGACCCATGGTTTCCCCTTCATTGACGGTGAAACTGATGTTATCCACTAACGGGGTTTCACCATAACGACTCGGGAAGCGGATAGAGAGATTTTTCACCTGTAAAATCGGTTTGGCAGTTGGATCTAACTGCATACGATCAGTACGGGTGATCTCTTTGTTATGCAAGTTAAATAGGTAGCGCTTCAGTGCCAACCCCTCAGCCATCGCCTCTTGCACATCGGTGCTCAGAATGGTTGCCGGTTTTTCTTCGCCACTGTCGGTGCGCGTGGTTTTGCGCAATTTAGGGTTGACCAACGCATCGGTTAAACCTTCTGCCAGAATGTTTAATGCCAACACAGTTAACAAAATGGTTAAACCGGCAAAAGTTGTTGCCCACCAACCACCGTTTAAGACTAAATTACGACCGTATGCGATAACATTCCCCCAAGATGGTGCAGGCGCTTGTACCCCGGCTCCTAAGAAGGAGAGTGATGCTTCGAACACGATGGCATCAGCCACCATCACGGTTGCGAATACCAACACCGGCGCTGCAGTGTTGCGCACTACGTGTTTAATCAAAATATAAGGACGGCTGGCCCCCAGCACACGCTCGGCACGAATATAGTCTTCTTCCCATTGGGAAACGACATTGGCACGCACGACACGGGCAAGTTGTGGGGTATAAACCACCGCAATCGCCAGAATAATCATCGGTAGAGAGTTACCAAATGTCACTAATAACACCGCGGCTAGTGCAATCGCCGGGAAAGACATCATGATGTCCATCAAACGCATGATGGTTTCATTACCCCAACGGCTGGCGGTGGCGGCAGTGGAGCCTAAAATTGCACCGAAAAGAATGGCTAAACCGACCGAACCTAAACCGATAATCAGTGAGGTTTGCGAACCGTACACCATGCGTGAGAACACGTCGCGACCTAAGCGATCGGTGCCGAACCAGTTATTTAAGCTTGGGGCTTGTGCTGGAATGCCGCTAGCGAGCGGATCATGGGTTGCTACCCATGGTGCAAAAATAGCCACCAGTGCAATCAGAAAAATAAAGGAGAGCGAGAGTTTTGCGCTAAACGGCAGTGCTTGAAAGCGGGCGCCACCGCTAGCTAAACGTTTACTTAAACCTTGACGTAGCATCATAAACCCCGGATTCTTGGATTAATCAATAAATACAATATATCAACGATGATATTGACCAAAATAAAGGTGAATGCAATCGTTAATACAACCCCTTGTACTAAATGCAGATCATGATTCACAATACCGTTGAAAATCAATTTCCCCATTCCCGGTAAATCGAAAATTTGTTCGATAACCACGGCACCACCCAACAAGTAACCGACACGTAGCCCTAACACCGTCACTGGCGTGATCAGTGCATTACGCAATACATTATAGCGAATCACTGTGGAGTAAGGCACGCCGTTACCAATGGCAGTACGGACATAGTCTTTATCCATCTCTTCCACCATGGTGGTGCGCACTACTCGGATTAACGAGGCACAAACTGGTACGGCAAGTGCCAAAGAGGGCAATGTCATCGAAAGAATGTAGTCTTTCGGGCTTTCACTGAAAGGAACAAATCCGCCAGACGGGAAAATGTCATGGTCTAGTGACAACCATTGAATCAATAAGATCCCTAACCAAAATGACGGAGTGGCAACAGCGGCAACAGAGAGTAAACGAATAACTTGATCAACCCAGCGATCGCGATAAAGTGCAGCTAATACGCCTAAACTAAAAGAAACAATTGCAGCAAAAAAAACACCGATAAAAGTCAATTGCAGGGTTAATGGAAAGGCTTTGGCAATCAGCGCACTGATTGGTTGTTCCGGTGGCATGGTGACACCGAAATCAAAATGAAATAAGTTGACGATATAACGTCCGTATTGAACCAAAATAGGGTCATTTAAACCGTGTGTTTCCCGGTATAGGGCTTTGGCAGCTTCGCTGGCGCTGTCTCCTAGTGCAATAATTGCCGGGTCACCGGGACTGAGTTGCAGAATAACGAACACTAATGCCGTCACCCCGAACATCATCACCGGTAGGGCAAGCAAGCGCCGCAACAGCAAACGCAACACAATTTCCATATGGTTATCTCCAAATAAAGCAATGAGTTAAGAAACGCAGGTATCTTGCGATACCTGCGGAATGGCTTTTGTTATTTGCGACCGGTGCCGATGAAAGACAAACCGGTTGTTGGTAATGGTTGGAAGTCGCTGAGTTTTTTCGCATCCCATGCGGTAGGCAGTTTGCGGTGGAACAATGGATAAAGCGGAACTTGATCAGCGATGATATTGATGGCTTCGCCCCAAATTTTCTTCGCTTCAGCATTGCTTTTCGCTTTAACAGCGTCGTCCAACAGCACTTGCACTTTGGCATATTCTGGGGTGTTGCTCCAACGATAGCGGTTTTTCGCCCAAACATCACCGCGGTACCACCAGCTCATTAACAAGTCAACGTCATTACCGAATACCGATGGGTCTCCAGGGGCAATAACCACACCAAAATCACCGGATGGGATAGCTTGACCATATAATGCACCGGATTGCAGATGCTCTAAGGTGACTTTAACGCCCGGAATTTTGTTCCAAGATTCCAAAATTAACGGCGCACAGTCTTTCACCCAAGAGTGGTCAGTTGCCAATAGTTTGAATGACAAGTTGGCTACACCGGCTTCTTTCAATAATGCTTCCGCTTTTTTCACGTCATAGTCATACTGGGTTGAAGCTTTCACATAATCGGCGTGAGTGGTTTGCAAGAATGAGGTCGCAGGCTCTGCGTTACCCATCAGTGCGGTATTGATTAGGGCTTGGGTGTCTAAACCGTAGTGTAACGCTTGACGCACTTTTGGATTATCAAACGGTGCTTTTTCACAGTTGAACATCAGGAACAATAAGCCAAAAGATTGTACAGATTCAACCGTTTGACGTTTTTGTAAGCGAGTGACATCCAGATATGGCACACTTTCCATTGCTTGGGTACGACCAGATTCTTGCGCAGTAACACGGGCGGAGTCATCAGACAGTAAGAACCACGTCATGTCTTTCACTTGTGCCGGATAGATACCATTATAGCTGTCGTGAGCCGCAAATACGATACGATCATCTTTCACCGCAGAAACAAATTTGAACGGACCGGAACCAACTGGCTCAGCGTCGAATTTAGCGGCACCAACGGCCTCGATTACATGTTTTGGCACGATTTTAACGATAGTCAAACGATCTTTAAACAACGCAAACGGATATTTCAGTTTAAATTCAACTGTTTTGGCATCAAGTGCGGTCACTTTGTCGATGTAAGGAATGAATTGAGCAAACAATGATTTGTTGTCAGGGTTCAAGACACGCTCAAAGGAGTAAACCACGTCTTCGGTAGTAACCGGTTTGCCATCGTGGAACGTTGCACCGTCACGTAAGGTGATGTGCCAAGTGGTGTCGTCAACTTGTGCCGGCTCAGCCCCTGCTAATGCCAAATAAGGCTTGCGAGTGGCTGGGTGTAGATCCACTAAGCCTTCAAAAATATGCAGGTTAGCCGCATAAGAAGATGCACCACTGGAAGTTAACGGGTCGAAACCGGTTGACAGTGGATAAGCAATCCCGGCTTCGATGCTGCCTGAGACCGCAGCTTTAGCAAAAGCTGGATTGGTGAAAGTTCCTAACGTTCCTGAGAATGCCAGTCCGGCACCAACACCGCCCATAAGTTTCATAAAATGACGGCGTGATTCGTTATGTGATGTAGTCATATGCAACGCTCCTGTTTTGTTTTTGCTTAGTGTCTGTTTAATATTTCTATCGGTTTATTGATAAGTTGTAATAAACGTTAAGCTCATCTCTGACCTGCAACTGCCTCACCATTTATGGAATACAAGACGAGAAATGTGAATTCATAAACTCCACAAAATATAAAATTCATGAAGTGTTTTTATCCATGATAAAAATATCATGAAGTGTAGCTATCATAATTCTCCCCTCGACTAGGGTCAATAAGAATCCCAATAAAAGCGAGATGTTTTTTAGAAAGTGAGAACTAAGTCACAACTGGCTGTAGATAGCCGAACAAAACCGCCTTTCAGACGGCTGAAATCTGGATGCGTAAGACAAAAGTATGTTTTTTCGTCAAACAAATGTAAGGAATGAAAAAGGAATATTTTTAATCTAACGTATTGTTTTATATGAATAAAAAATTTCGAATAAATTTGGAGTGAATTTTTGTAATTTTATTTATTTTATTTGATCCGCTTCACAAATTTATGTCTATTTTTAAATAAATAACAAAATCATTTGGTTAATAGCCTAGTTTTCATTTATGATAATGCTAATAGTTATCATTAATGAGACTATTAAACAATATATTAAAACTAGCAAGCATAGGCTATGAAGTGGGATTTCAAATCGGCAAGATTATCTGTCGGTATTGCTAACTCATTCATAGCCTAAGCATTTTGTATAATCTTAGGTATTACAATGAAAATTAATCAACCCAAATTACTTCATTTTAAAATGAAGC
>VDHG01000002.1 GCA_006228005.1 Testudinibacter crocodili | reverse complement strand
ACTCTTTTCGCCAATACAAGGCAAAAGTTGTGAAGTTTAGTGATTCTAAACGAACGACTTTTAACGCAGTAGTGGCGAAAAATAGTCATAGTCCTGCGGATTGTGTTTAAATTATAAACAAAGATCAACAGACCCTAACACGTAAGGCAGATTTTTACAGGGCAGAACAAGCGCAGCGGTTTCTGCCTTCACGCTGCCTAAAAAATGCGGTAGTTCTGGAAAGTATGCTGGCTATTTTTACCTTATTCCTCTTGTGTTTTTCAACAGCATATTTTTCAGGTCACCATCATACTTTTCAGGTCAGCAACAAGCATTCTGCTACGAACTCGACAAAACTTCTGACGGTTGGCACAAACCCCCGATTTTTGTAATAAATCGCATACAGTGGCACCGGGTCGAGAGTCCAATCGGGCAATAGCTTGATCCAGCTTGGATTGATCAAACTACCGACTTCCGGCAGCAGCGCAATCCCGATATTGTCGTTCACCAACTCAGCCAACAGTCCGGCATCGTTAGCATTGACTCGTTTGTTGGCGTTGACTTTTTCACTTTTCCCGTGTTGATGGAATAGCCATTCACGTCCGTCACTTTTGTGTAACAAAGTATGTTGTGCCAATTGATCTGGGGTCTGCGGTATGCCGTTTTGGTGCAGATAGTCGACAGAGGCGTACAGTCCCAATGTCATCTCGCCCACCTTCTTCGCGACCAAATCCTCTTGTTCGGGCGAGCCGACGCGCAGTGCAATATCAATCCCATCTTGAATCATATTGATTCGGCGATTTTCCATATGAATATCCAACGATACCTCAGGATAGCGGCGGAGATATTGCCCCAAGTGCGGTGTGATACAATGGCGCAACACTTCGCTCGACAGCGATATACGCAGCAATCCGCGTGGTGTACTCAGGCTTTGTGCCACGCTGTTGACCGCATTGTCGGCGCATTCCAACATCATGATCGCATGGCGGTAAAAAGGTTCGCCCAGTTCATTTAAACGCACGCCGTTGCGCCCGCGATCCAGCAGTTTACTGCCAAGTGCGGTTTCCAATTCGGTCAAACGGCGGCTTAAACGGGATTTGGGCAGGTTCAGTTGCTCGGCTGCACGGCTCAAACTGCCGGCTTGCACCGTCGCGACAAAGAAGCGCATATCATTCAGGTCAATTCGTTCCATTTATGCAACCTTAAGTTTGATTTTTGTGTCTTGTTCACATCTCGCAACGATTATAAACTGCACCCATCAATTCAGCAATCTGGATAACCAAGGAGGACAATATGCGTATTCCTGAACTGAACCGAATTAATGAACTGGCACGTAAAGCCAAGCTGACCGCACTTTCGGTGGCGGAATTAAATGAGCGTGATCGCTTGAGACAACGCTATCTCATGGCAATTCGCGGGCAAGTGAATAATTCACTTGCCACCGTGACGGTAGTTGATCCGCTCGGCAATGATGTAACACCACTGAAACTGCGCCAAGCGCAACGCAGTGGCATGATGACAAATTAATGAATAATAAAGGAAAATACTATGCGTACTATCAACAAAATTTATTCAGCCCCGAGCAAACACTGGGTTGGCGATGGCTTTTATGTTTCTCCGCTGTTTTCACATATGGCGGACGATAAATTTACCAGCCCGTTTTTAATGTTGGATTATGCCATGCCACAACGGTTTGCACCGAATGAAGCTAATCCACGCGGTGTTGGTTCGCATCCGCATGCCGGCTTTGAAACCGTGACCATTGCACTGCAAGGGGAGGTGGAACACCGTGATAGCACTGGTAATGGCGGTGTGATCGGCACTGGCGATGTACAATGGATGACCGCCGGACGGGGTATTGTGCACCAAGAGTTCCATAGCGAGCGTTTTAGTCGTGAAGGCGGAATGTTTGAAATGGTGCAATTGTGGGTGAATCTGCCGGCGAAAGATAAAAACGCTGAGGCAGGTTATCAAAGCATTCCGGCTGCCAAGATTCCGGTGGTTGAGTTGGCGGATTCTGAGTCGACAAAGAGTGCCGGCAGTTTGCGGGTGATCGCCGGTAATTACGACGGCAACCAAGGCGCAGCACGCACGTTTACCGAGTTGAATATGTGGGAAATTGACCTCAATCCAAACGGGAAAACCGTGCTGACGATTCCGGCGGAACACAATCTGATGTTAGTGGCGTTGCGTGGCAATGCGTTGATTAACAATGATAAAGTCGCACGCCCGACCGAGTTGGTGACTTTCAAGCAAGAAGCTGGCGAAATCAGTTTGCAAGCCGGTGATGAAGCTGTGAAACTGCTGCTGCTCAGCGGTGTGCCGATTGATGAACCGATTGCGGCGCACGGTCCGTTTGTGATGAACACCCGTGCCGAATTGGTCGAAAAATTCAATGCGTTTAATCGTGGCGAATTTGGTGCGCTATAGCATGAACTGCTAGCATGAAGCAAAGTAGTATAAAGTCGTGCTGAAAAGTAAAAGTGCGGTTGGGGAGTGATCCCGAACCGCACTTTTGTGTTGTTAATGCTATAAGTGCGGTTTTAATGCAGTGATGCAGCGCTCCACCACTTCCTCAAACGAGCCGTTAATATCAATATGCAGCACGTCAGGTTCGTTTTGTTGCGGCACTTCCAACGTATCAAACTGACTTTTCAGCATATCCACTTTCATATAATGCCCTTTGCGCTGTTTCATTCGGGCTAACACCAGCTCGAAATCTCCTTCCAAAAACAAGAACTTGATATGCTGATTGCCGTCGCGGATAAGATCACGATACTGCTTTTTCAACGCGGAACAGACGATAATTCCGACTTCGCTTTTCTGCTCCAAACTGAATGCTGCATCACGAATGCGTTCTAACCAAGGGGCGCGGTCATCATCATTTAACGGCTGTCCTGATCCCATTTTGAGGATATTGGCACGTGGGTGTAAATCATCGCCGTCGATCAACTTGATCCCCAACCGATGAGCAAGTGCGGTGCCGACAGAGGTTTTTCCAGTGCTGGAAACACCCATTAGAATAAAACTTTTGCCTTTTGTCGATGTCATTGTGTTCTCCTGAAATGGGCTACAATTTAGGTAGTAACATAGCCTAAAATAGAAAAAATAGTTACCGATAACAATCGATATAGTGATCTTGATCACGAATTTATTGATAACAATAAATTCAAACATACTTTATTGCCTGGATTATTTGAGCTGGATCTCAATTTTACATTTTCATCACAAATATCCCTTTACCACTAAAATAATAAAAAGTATGTTATCGGTAACGTTGTTAAGGAGAGGGAGCCATCAGCTTTTTTGATGGCAGGATGTTAGCGGCAGTTTAACCGCACTTTTAAAAGGATGTTACTATGTTAATTTTAACCTTGCTGGTCGCCATTTTGTTATTACTGGTGATGATCATCAAATTCAAAGTTCACGCCTTTGTTGCTTTGTTGATAGTCAGCTTGCTGACTGCAGTTGCCACGGGGATTCCGGTGGATAAAATTCTACCGACATTGCTCGGTGGTTTTGGCAGCACACTGGCGTCTGTCGCATTGTTGGTTGGTTTAGGAGCGATGATCGGGCGTTTATTGGAGATCACGGGGGGTGCTAAAGTGCTGGCAGACACGTTGATCAATAAATTCGGCGAAAAAAGAGCGCCGCTTGCGTTGGGTATCGCCTCATTGTTGTTTGGTTTTCCAATCTTCTTTGATGCCGGTTTGGTGGTGATGTTGCCGATTATCTTCAGCGTGGCAAAACAGTTTGGCGGCTCGCTGTTCCGCTATGCGTTTCCGGCTGCAGGGGCATTTGCGGTGATGCACGCATTCCTGCCACCGCACCCGGGTCCGGTTGCGTCCGGTGACTTATTGGGGGCGAATATTGGTCTGTTAGTGATTGTTGGTTTGTTGTGTGCGATCCCGACATGGTATATCGCGGCTTATTTGTACGGGACATTTTTGGGCAAAAAAATGCATTTGGATCTGCCGAAAGCATTTTTAAATGCGAATGCCATCAGTGAAACCGTCACGCAAAATCCGCCAAGTTTCCGCAAAGTGTTGAGCATTTTGTTACTACCGTTGCTGCTGATCATGTTGGATACCGTATTGAACACCTTAAGTGTGTCAAAAGTGGTGGATGGCTCAGAAATGTGGGTGCAAACCTTGCGTTTCTTCGGCAAAACGCCGATCGCGCTGTTAATCACTTTATTGTGTGCGATTGTGATGTTAAAAGGGCAACGCAGCTATGAGCAAATTGAGAAAATTTGCGATAATGCTCTGGGCCCGATTTGCGCAATTATCTTGGTGACCGGCGCAGGCGGCATGTTCGGCGGCGTATTGCGCGCCAGCGGCATTGGCGATGTCTTGGCTGGCATGTTGTCGGATACTGGGATGCCAGTGATTGTGGCAGCATTTATCATCTCACTGGCGCTGCGTGTGGCACAAGGCTCGGCAACGGTTGCGTTGACCACGGCTTCTGCGCTGATTGCGCCGACTGTGGCGGCGACTACCGGTTTAAGCGCATTCGATCTCTGTTTTATCGTGATCGCCATTGCCTCCGGTGCGACAGCATTTTCCCATGTTAACGACTCCGGTTTCTGGTTGGTCAGCCGTTTCTTGGAGATGGATACCAAAACCACTTTGAAAACATGGACTGTGATGGAAACTTTAATCGGCTTTGTCGGCTTTACCATCGCTTGTATCGGCAGCATTTTGTTGTAATTTTGCCACATTTTCTGACCGCACTTCGCCAGCCAGAAACGGCAACAAAGTGCGGTTTTCTTCATCAATAGCCTGCAACAATTTCTGCATTTATTCGCTTTAATTCCGTGTGAAAAGTCGTGTTGAGTGATACAATCCTGCCTTAAATTATTCGCCAATCTAAGAGAAAATTATGGCTCGCCAAAAGAAAACCCGCAAAATCAGCGATATTATGCCGGTGCGCAGAACCGACAAAGCGCCACCGCTGGCAAATGTAAAAAGCAAGAAAGGTCGCAAACCAACCCGTTATGAACTGGACGTGCAGGCACGTGAAGAAAAACGTAAGAAAAAACACAAAGGGCTTGATGCCGGTTCTCGTCACAGCGCTGCCGATAAAAACAGCAATAAGCAAAGTGCGGTCAAAGCCGACCCACGGGTCGGCAGCCGTAAAAAAATTCCGTTGATGATCGAAATGGTCAACAAGCCGGAGAAAGGCAAAGTGATTACGCCGATCAAAGTGGAAAGTGCGGTCGTTAAACCGAAAATTGATCCAGCTTTAGAACTGGAACAGTTGGAAAACAACGAGTGCTTAAATGAGTTGCTTGACCATTTGGACGAAGGCAAAACCTTGTCGGCGGAAGATCAGCAATTTGTCGATGACTGCTTGCGCCGGATTGAACAGCTGATGCAAGAGCTGGGGCTGAATGAAGAAGACGAAGATGAAAATAGTGAAGATGCGCTATACCGCACTTTTAATACTATTGATATCAATAAGTTTCGTTAACGAGTGAGTTTTAACGGATGAACTGGACGATTGTTTTAAGCCTTGTTGCCGTCGTGATTATCGTGGGATTGGTAAGTTATGCAACATGGCTGCTGCTGGCATTGCGTCGCCAAAAACAGAAAATCGCCGCCGCACGACAAAAACGGCATGATTTTACCTTTGACAGCGTGCAAATTATCGCCAAAGCAATGTTAAACGATGATTGTAATTTATCCGAAGGAGTGCTGCGGCTAAATGCGCTATTGCCGGGGTTGCAACCGCAGGCTTTGGACAAATACAGCGCAATGCAGCAGCTTTATCAGACGGTGATGGAGATGCCGACTCACGAGGCGCGTCGTGCTTTGCCGAAAAATCAGCGGATGCGTTTGGATTTGACCCGTGAAAGCGCCGAAGCCGAACTTGAACAAAAAATCAAATTGGAATTGCGCCAATTGTTGAGTGATATTGAAATAAATAACAGGAAAAATAATGTCAGAAATTGAATGGGATCTCAATCTAATCCAGAAATACAACCAATCCGGGCCACGCTACACCTCTTATCCGACCGCACTTGAGTTTAGCGACGACTACACCGAGCAGGATTTTCTGCAAGCCAGCCAACGCTATCCGGATCGCCCGCTGTCGTTGTATGTGCATATTCCGTTCTGCCATAAGCTCTGTTATTTTTGCGCCTGTAACAAAATTATTACCCGCCATCAACACAAAGCAGATATCTATTTGGATTATCTGGAAAAAGAGGTACAGCAGCGTGCTAAATTGTTTACCCAGCGCAACGTCACTCAAATACATTGGGGTGGTGGCACCCCGACCTATTTAAGCGAACAGCAATCGGCACGTTTGATGCAAATGCTGCGCGACAATTTCCAGGTTGATCCGGCGGCGGAAATCAGCATTGAAATGGATCCGCGTGAAATCGAGCTGTCGATGCTCGATCACCTGCGTCACATCGGTTTCAACCGCATCAGCATGGGGATTCAGGATTTTAATAAAGACGTGCAGACGGCAATCAACCGGATTCAAGATGAAGCGTTTATCTTCTCACTGATGAAAAAAGCCCGTGAATTGGGTTTCACCTCGACCAATATTGATTTGATCTATGGTCTGCCGTTCCAAACGGTGGAGAGCTTTATGGCAACCTTGCAGCGGGTCAGTGAGCTGAACCCGGATCGCATGAGTGTGTTTAACTACGCGCATTTGCCGTCTCGTTTTGCCGGACAGCATAAAATCAAAGACGCAACGTTGCCACCACCGACCAGTAAGTTGACGATTTTGCAAAAAACCATCGAAACCTTGACCGCTGCAGGCTACCGTTTTATTGGCATGGATCACTTTGCCAAACCGGACGATGAACTGGCGATTGCACAGCAAAACGGTGTGCTGCACCGCAATTTCCAAGGTTACACAACCCAAGAAGAAGCCGATTTGCTCGGTTTGGGCGTATCTGCCATCAGCTTAATGGGCGATCACTACGCACAAAACCAAAAAGAGTTGAAGCAGTATTATGCCGATGTGGAAGATCACGGCAATGCGCTGCACAAAGGTTTCGTTATGAGCCAAGAAGATTGCTTGCGCCGTGATGTCATCAAAGCGCTAATTTGCAATTTCAAATTAGATTATGCGCCATTGGAACAGCAATACGGTATTGATTTCAAAGTCCATTTTGCCGAAGATTTGGCACTGTTAAAACCGTTGGCAGAAGACGGCTTACTCACTCTTGGCGATACCGCCCTAACCGTTTCTGCCAAAGGGCGGTTACTGATCCGCAATATCTGTTTGTGCTTCGACACTTACTCACGCCAGCTGGCTAAACGCCAGCAGTTTTCGAGAATTATTTAATCGTTATTATTGGTGGGCTAATAGGAAAATATTAGCCCATTTTTATTCTTGATAAGGATAAAACAGCCCTAAGATAACCGTAAGATTTTTAAGATCAAAGTGCGGTCAGGCAAATAAGTCATTTAATCCTTCGGAAATAGTTGGATGGGTAAAAATTTGATTTTTCAGGTAATCAGCCGGAATGTGGTGATCCATTGCTATTTTGAATAGGTTGATGATTTCATGGGCTTCGGCACAAAACAGTGTGACCCCTAAAATTTGATTATTGTCGTTATCAATAATCGCTTTCAGCAAACCGTCGGTTTGGTTCAATATCTTGGCTTTGGGAATCGCTTCGGCGCTCAGGGTAGCGACACGATAGCTGCGTCCACTCTCGGTAGCTTGGTTTTCGGTCATGCCAATGTGCGCCAGCGGTGGTTCGGTGAACACGGTAGTTGGAAAGTGCGGTCGATCTTGGATATTGCGTTTTCCTTCGCCTAATAACTGTTCGCGCACAATGCGGTAGTCATCTAGGGAAATATAGGTGAACTGCGGACTGCCGGCTACATCGCCCATTGCCCAAATGTGCGGCGCGGCTTGCAGCTGTGAGTTGGTTTTGATGAAGCCACGTTCTGTCAGTTCAATCCCGGCATTTTCCAACGCCAGCCCATCAGTGTTTGGACGGCGACCAACCGCAAGCAAAACGGCATCTGCACTGAAAGCACCTTGAGAAGTGATGATTTGAGTTTCGTTTGAATGTTGTTCAAAGCGTTTCACATCAGCACCCAAGATAATGTCAACACCTCGAGCTTGCAACACGCGCATCATTTCATCGGCAATATCACGATCTTCCCGTGGCAGGAACGTATTTCCGCTGTCAATAATCGTTACCTCAGTACCGAATTGGTGATACATAAAAGCAAATTCCAGCGAGATATAGCCACAGCCGATAATCACTAGGCGTTTCGGGTGAGTATTCAAAGATAAAATTCCGTTGCTGTTATAGATCTGTTCTCCGTCTGCGCCGGGAATATTCAGTTCAACGGGCAGGCTCCCGGTATTGATAAAAATGCGCTCGGCAGTGACACGGAATTCGCCGTCGCGTCCACTGAGGATCACTGTATTTTGATCTTCAAAACGTGCTTTGGCAGTGATGATTTGCACGTTGTCCAGCGCATCGAGTTTGCTAAAATTTGCTGCGCGTAATTTGGTGACCAGACTATTTTTCGCTTGCATGGACTGTTGAAAAACATGATTTTTATCAGCGATAGCTGCATTTTTTTCGCCTTCAACCAATAGCTTTTTAGATGGAATGCAGCCGATGTTGATGCAGGTTCCGCCATACATTTGCTCACTGGCCTCAACCAGAATCACCGGCTGTCCGTGTTTTGCCAGGTCAGCCGCTAGGGTTTTTCCGGCTTTGCCAAAGCCGATGATGAGATTTTGAGTGTTTAATTGTTGCATAATTCGATCCTTAAGTATTAAACGAGATTATTTCGCATAAAAATAGTAGTTTTAATAATAGATGAATTAGGATAATAACAAGTCTCTATTATGCTCATTATGTACCGAAAAAATCTTATTTCCTGTATGTTTTTCAAACACCATTATAAGCAGATTCTTTTCTAATAAAAATGGTTTCACTGTAATCACATTTTAATTTCTATTACAATATACTGAATTCATGTAAAACATCGCAAAAGGCAGGGAAATATGATTATCGTAACAGGCGGCGCAGGGTTTATCGGCAGCAACATTATCAAGGCATTAAACGCAATCGGACGCAAAGATATTCTGGTGGTGGACAACCTCACCGACGGCACCAAATTCGCTAATTTGGTCGATTTGGATATTGCTGATTACTGTGATAAAGAAGATTTTATCGGTTCCATCATCGCCGGTGACGAGTTCGGCGAGATTGAGGCGGTGTTTCACGAAGGGGCGTGTTCCGCCACCACCGAATGGAACGGCAAATATGTGATGAGCAACAACTACGAATATTCGAAAGAGTTGCTGCACTACTGCTTGGATCGCCGTATTCCGTTTTTCTATGCCTCTTCTGCCGCGACCTACGGCGACAAAACCGAATTTAAGGAAGCACGTGAATTTGAAGGCCCGTTGAATGTGTACGGCTATTCCAAATTCCTGTTCGACCAATATGTGCGCGAGATCCTGCCGGAAGCGGAATCACCGGTGTGCGGCTTCCGTTATTTCAATGTGTACGGCCCGCGCGAAAACCACAAAGGCAGCATGGCGAGCGTGGCGTTTCATCTGAATAATCAAATTCTGAAAGGCGAAAATCCGAAGTTGTTTGCCGGCAGTGAGCATTTCCGCCGTGATTTTGTGTATGTCGGCGATGTAGCGCAAGTGAATATCTGGTGTTGGCAGAACGGTGTTTCTGGCATTTACAACTGCGGCACCGGCAAGGCGGAATCGTTTGAAGCTGTCGCCAAAGCGGTGCTGGCATTCCACCAAACAGGACAAATCGAAACCATTCCCTTCCCGGATCATCTGAAAAGCCGCTATCAGGAATATACCCAAGCGGATTTAACTAATTTACGCGCCACAGGTTATGACAAACCGTTCAAAACGGTTGCCGAAGGGGTGGCGGAATATATGGCGTGGCTAAACAAAAAGTAACGAATAAAACAGAATTGGAAAACGCGTAATGAGAATTTTGGTCATTGGCCCGTCTTGGGTCGGCGATATGATGATGTCGCACAGCTTGTATCAAGTATTGAAACAGCGTGATCCCGACTGCGTGATTGATGTGATGGCGCCCAATTGGTGCCGTCCGCTGTTGGCGAGAATGCCGGAAGTAAATCAAGCGATTGCGATGCCGATTGGACACGGCAGTTTTGCCTTGGGCGAACGTTATCGTTTGGGAAAATCACTGCGCAATCGATATGATCAGGCGATTATCCTACCTAATTCGCTCAAATCGGCGTTTATTCCGCTGTTTGCCAAGATTGCGCAACGACGTGGCTGGAAAGGCGAAAGTCGCTATTTTCTGTTGAATGACTTGCGCAACAACAAACAGGATTATCCGTTAATGGTGCAGCGTTATACCGCACTTGCCTTTGACAAAAGTGCGGTTCCGATGGCAGACCAATTACCGATTCCTTATCCTTATTTGCAAGTGGATAGCGCACAGATTGCCAAAACCCAGGCTAAATTTGAGCAGCAAACCGCACTTGCCGAAAATCGTCCGATTATCGGTTTTTGTCCAGGGGCGGAATTTGGTCCGGCAAAACGCTGGCCGCATTACCACTACGCCAAATTGGCGGAATTGTTGATCGCACAGGGCTACCAAATCCATATTTTCGGCTCCGGCAAAGATGATGCCGTCGCCGAGCAAATCCGCAACAGCCTGCCGAGCGCACTGCAACGTTATTGCATCAACCTTGCCGGACAAACCCAGTTGGAAGAAGCGATCGACCTGATTTCCTGTTGCACTGCCGTGGTCAGCAACGACTCCGGCTTAATGCACATCGCCGCCGCCTTGCAACGCCCACTGGTCGCACTCTACGGCCCGACCAGCCCACAATACACCCCACCGCTCAGCGACAAGGTGGAAATTATTCGTTTAATCGACGGCGGTTTAATCAAAGTGCGCAAAGGCAGTGACAGCAGCGAAGGCTATCACCAAAGTTTGATTGATATTCAACCGGAATTGGTGGTGGGGAAACTCAAGATACTGCTGGGACAATAAATATAGAGCGATAAGTAGGACAACAAATGGAAATAAGTTATCACATCACGGCACAAGAGTTTGCGACCGCACTTGGTCGGATGCAAGCGGCAGCTTATAAACAATCTCCACTTTATTGGAAGTTGGCGCTTTTTCAATTACTGGTTTTTGTCGTGCTTTTTGCGAGTTTCGGCTTTTTTAGTATTGTTGGTTACGACGCCATCCGAGAATATGCCGATTATTATGATAATTCCTTGGTCGATTGGGCGTTCTACGGTTTAATTGCGGCGGTAGTGCTGTATTATTTTTCGCCTATTATATACAACATGACATATACCCGTTTTTACAATAACCACCTTTTTGTTTCGGAAAAAAGTGCTTATATCGGTGAAGCAAAGTTAGTGCTGCAACCGAACGGTATTTTCTGTCAGAATCAAGGCAGCGAAGCGCTGTATTACTATGAAGGAATTTACGGCGTGGAAACGATCAAAGATTTCTTGATCATTCGTATTGATCGCGGAGTGTATCTGCCGATACCGGAGCATGGGTTCAAAAGTAAGCAACAGCGTCAGCAATTTGAATCTGAATTAAATATGAAATTGCAGCGGCAAACTATTTCTGCCTAAAAGGGAAGTATCACAGAATACGTGCTAGAAAATAGAAAAAATGGTCGCAATCTTAAAACAAAATGCGACCATTATTTTTTATTCAATCCCGGTAGTCACTGAGAAATGTCGGGTTTCATTTGCTGCAAGTATAATCAAGGTGCCGCTGCGTTGTGCGGCTAAGTAGCCTTCAGGGCGGCAGGTTGCCGGCAGGACAAAGGCACCGACTTGTTGATCAGCATTATATAAAATCCAGCGGGTAGCATAATTAAATTGTTCAGATGAAAATTTAGTCAGGTAACAATGCCCATCCGGTGATTGCATACGATATTCTAAATTTGCTTGATATTGCTGCAGATCATCCATGAAAAAAACAATTTCAGGGTTATACAATTCATCATTCTCTAAACGAGTTAAACTATATTCTCCTTGTTTGATTTTTTCATTGAACGCGCTCCATTCCGGAGTTGGTTTGACATGGGCTGGAATGGATTCACGCAATTTAATCGCTGCATCAGGGATATTTTGGCTGAATGTTGCGCCATGTTCGTAACAGTAATTCATATGGCACATATATTGCAACGGCATTTCGACACTGGCAAGGTTGGTGACTTGCATTTGAATATCAAACAGGCTGCTGTCGGCATAAAGAATAACTTTAGGTTGTGCCAGATAATGATCGCCAAAACCTTTGACATATTCGTATTCGCCGCAAAGGGCAACATGATTATCTTCGAATTCAAGCCAGGCTTTATCCATTGCGGCGCAAGGCATTTCACCGTGCAGAGGGTGGTTATCTTCCGGTGCAGGGCAACCGTTGCGGATTAAGCCCGAGTGAAAACTGAAGCAACCGTAAGTATCAATAATTTCGGTACCGCACTTGGGTTCGCTAAACATATTTTTCATCTTCAAGCTATGTCCATTGAAATAAGCGTCCCAAATAATTTGTCCGTAGAATGGCAGCACGGTGATAAAGCCTTTTTGGTTACTGATTTTTATCGCTTCAATACCGGAGTTATACTTAAAGCCCTCAACGGTAATTTGGCTATTTTGTAAGAGTATTTTTTTCTCGCGACTGAATAGCTCGCTATATAAAGGAATGGTGGTTTTCATTTTTTCCTCACTTAATCTTATTTCATTTCATTTCATTGCGTTTGCCGTAGAAATAGTAACCGACATAGGCAAAGCAGAGTAGCGGTACAATAAACGCATGTTGAATTGAGCCGATGGAATCAGAGACTAATCCATGAATGGCGGGTACGACGGCAGCACCGATAATTGACATCACCACAACCGCCCCTGCGACTTCACGGTGTTCTTGTTCAACTGTGCCCAACACAGAAGCATAGATTGTCGCCCAACAAGGACCAAATAAAGCGCTGGCAAAAATAGCCGCATAGACCGCAGAGAAATCCGGCACAAATGCGGTGTAAGCTAAGGTGATAACGCCTAATACTGAATACCAAACTAGCACCCAATTCGGTTTGAATTTTGTCATCAAGAAATTGGCAATAAATTTGCCGACAAAGAAGCCAATAAAGCTATAGACCATAAAATCAGAGGCATCACGTTCATTCATATTGCTTAAATTCAGCGCCAAGCGGATGGTGAACGACCATACGGCAACCTGCATACCGACGTACAAGAATTGCGCCAAGATCCCTTTTTTGAACGCACTGTTTTTCAGCAGATATTTTAAGGTATCGATAAAGTGCACATCGTGTTTTTCGCCTTCATTAACCGCTTTACATTTCGGAAATTGCGTGATCAAGAATAAAAAAGCAACAGCGATTAAGACAAAAATCAGATATTTATAAGGCTGTAAGGTGTGCTGTAACATTGCCAGTTTAAAATCGTGCAGCTGCTCCGGCGTCATACCGGCAACTTGTTCGTGCAGGCTGGCTCCTTCTTGGAATATTAAATATTTGCCCAACAAAATACCGAAAATAGCGCCGATAGGGTAGAACGTTTGGCTGATATTTAAACGCAATGTGGCGTAGTCTTTATGTCCGATCATTGAACTGTAAGTATTGGCGGAAGTTTCTAAGAAACTTAACCCAATGGCGATCGAAAAAATAGCCGCTAAAAACATGGTGTAAGTCGCCATATGCGAAGCCGGATAAAACATCAGGCAGCCACCGATATATAAGGTTAAACCAATTAAAATAGCGATTTTATAACTGGTTTTCTTAATGACAAGCGAGGCAGGAATAGCGATCAGAAAATAGCCGCCATAAAAAGCACTTTGCACTAATGCACTGGCAAAATCGCTCAAGGTAAATACGCTTTTAAATTGGGTGATCAAAATATCATTGAGACTGGCAGCCGCACCCCATAGCGGGAACAGGCAGGAGAGCAAAATGAATTGAAACAGCGGGGTTCTGTTTAGATAGCCGTCTGGCATTTGGATAATATTTTTCATGATACAGCTCCTATTGTTGTGCCTGTTTAAAGAGATTGAATTGTGTTTGGTCAGGATAAGAGGATTGCGTTCCTTTGCCGGTCACGCTGTAAGCCGCATATAACGAAGCTTGCTGCATTGCCTCGAGTACGTTTCCGCTGTGGATATAGTGTTGCGCAAAACAGCCGATAAAGGCGTCGCCTGCACCGCTGGTATCGACGGCATTGACTTTACAAGGTGGTACTTTCACGATTTGATCACCGTACAGCCAAACCGATCCTTTGTCGCCTAAGGTTACAATGAGGTTTTTCAAACCCTTTTCCAATAAGAAGTGTGCAGCGGCTTGAATCTGCTCCATATTGGCAACCGGCATACCGGTCAAGATTTCCAGTTCGGTTTCGTTCGGCATAAAGAAATCACACTTACAGGCGTATTCAAGCGAAAGCGCTTTGCTCGCTGGCGCAGGATTTAAAATCACTTGAATTCCGTAGCGATTGGCAAAATCAATGGCGTAATACACGGTTTCCAGTGGAATTTCCAACTGGAGAATAATTAATTTGCATTGTTGCAATTCAGCGGCAGCGCGATCAATGTCTTCCGGTTTTAAGTGCGCATTGGCGCCTTTGATAATCAAGATTCGGTTTTGTGAACTGGAATCGACAAAAATAGGCGCAACACCGCTAGAGACACCGCTGACTTTTTCAACATATAGTGTATCAATACCGTTTTGTTGAAAATTGCGCAGGGTATTCTCCGCAAAAATATCATCCCCTACTTTGGATAACATCATTACGCTTGCCCCAGTACGGGCTGCGGCAATGGCTTGATTTGCCCCTTTGCCGCCACAACCCATCTGAAAGGTTGGCGCTTCTAAGGTTTCCCCTGCTTTTGGCATTTGATCGACATAGGTGATCAAATCAACCATATTTGAACCAATAACTGCAATATCCATTACTTTTTCCTTTTGTTAAAATTAAAACATTAATTGCTAAAAATAGTTTATAATAATAAAAATGTTAAAAAAGTTACATCGATCACAGATTTTAAATTAAATTGGCATATCATATGAAAAACCGCTTCGTTATGAAGTATAAATTCAATAGGAGAGAAAAATGGAAACTAAAGAGATTGTAAAAATGATTGATCATACCGCACTTGCTTGTGATAAGACTGAGGCTGAAATCAGTTTGTTGTGTCAGGAAGCGATTTCAAATGGATTTTATTCGGTATGTATCAATGCCTGTCATATTCCACTGGCGAAGGGATTGTTGCAAGGGCAAGATGTAAAAATTTGCACAGTAGTTGGATTCCCATTGGGGGCGACGCTGAGTTCAGTGAAAGCTTTTGAGGCAGCGGAAGCGATTAAGGCAGGGGCGCAGGAAGTGGATATGGTGATCAATGTGGGCTGGGTCAAATCCACACAGTGGGACAGGGTGAAAGCTGACATTGACGCAGTGCTGAATGCCTGCGGGCAGGTTCCATTGAAGGTGATTTTGGAGACTTGTTTATTAACTCGAGATGAAATAGTAAAATTGTGCGAAATTTGCCGTGCGCTTCAGGTGGCTTTTGTCAAAACGTCAACCGGTTTTAGTCAAGGCGGCGCAACGGTTGAAGATGTGGCATTAATGCACAGTGTTGTCGGGCGTGATATTGGGGTGAAAGCCTCCGGTGGCGTACGTGATCTTGCCACGGCGTTAGCGATGATTGACGCTGGCGCCAATCGGTTGGGAACCAGTTCCGGCATTGCTATTGCCAATGGATTGCAGGATAATCAAGCAGGTTATTAATGTGAAACAGGAGCCGCGGTGGATACAAAAGTAAACGCGAGAATTCAACAATTGGAATTCTTGTTAAAACAAATGGATAAGATTCATTTGCGTGATGCCGCAGGCATTTTAAATGTTTCTGAAATGACCATTCGGCGTGATCTCAGCACCGATACCGGCACTTTAGTGCTGCTGGGCGGTTATATTGTTAAAGATCCACAGCGTTTTAATGAAAACGGTTATTTTATTTTTGAGCAACAAAGTAAAAATATTGCTCAAAAAATGCAAATTGGAAAACTCGCTGCAGAGCAAGTGAAAGAAGGCGATGTTGTCTTTTTTGACTGCGGTTCTACCATTCCGTTTATTGCTTCCCAGATTCACGATTCGCTTAACTTCACCGCACTTTGTTGTTCTATCAATACCTTTATGATTTTGCAGGAAAAAAGCCAATGCAATTTGATTTTGTGTGGGGGACGGTATTCACGGGATAACTCTTTTCTGGATTCGATTACGTTGCAAAATGAGCTTGATGCAGTCTGTCCGAGCAAAGCGTTTATTTCAGCCGCCGGCGTGCATCATCAAAAAGGGGTTACCTGTTTCAGTTTTGCCGAAGCGCAAGTGAAAGCCAAAGCGATACAGAAATCACAGCAGAATATTTTGGTGTTTGACGACAGTAAAATTGATAAGATTCAGCAAGCTTATATTGGTGAGCTGAATCAGTTTGATTTATTGATTTGTAATCAGATGTTGCCAGAACGTTTTAACCAAACCGCACTTCCCTGTTTGCTTTCGGCATAATTTGAGTCATTAAGCAAGGGAGCACAGAGGGACAATCGAAATATGAAAATCTGCCTGATCAAAACCTCATCGATGGGCGATATTTTACATACTTTGCCCGCCTTAACGGACGCACAACGTGCGGTTGCGGATTTGCAGCTGGATTGGGTGGTCGAGGAGAATTTTGCAGAGATTCCCATTTGGCATGCAGCGGTAAATCAGGTGATTCCGATTGCGTTGCGCCGTTGGCGTAAAATGCCGTTCAGCGCACAAACACGCCGAGAGTGGCGGCAATACCGCACTTTGTTGCAACAACAGCAATATGATGCGGTGATTGACGCGCAGGGGTTGCTGAAAAGTGCGGTTTTTGCCACCCGTTTGGCACGTGGTACAAAACACGGTTATGACCGCCGTTCGATCCGCGAACCACTCGCCAGTTTTTTCTACGATCAGACCTATGCCATCAGTTACCAACAACATGCAGTTGAACGGATTCGTCAACTGTTTGCGTACAGTTTGGGCTACACTTTACCAAGTGAACAAGGTGATTACGGCATTGCCCGTCATTTTTTAAACCCCGCCAACCACACCACACCGTATTTGATTTTTATTCACTCAACGACCCGTGATGATAAACATTGGCCGGAAAGTGCTTGGCGTGAGCTGATGACCGCACTTGCGCCGTCGGGTTATCAAATTCAATTGCCGTGGGGCAATGACAAAGAGCGGTTACGAGCCGAGCGTTTGGCGCAAGGTTTTGCCTATGTACAGGTGCTGCCGAAAACCACACTGTTGCAAATTGCCACAAAAATCGCCCATGCCACCGCTGTGGTTTCGGTCGATACCGGCTTAGCACACTTAACCGCTGCTTTAGATAAACCCAACATCACCCTCTACGGCGCCAGCGATCCGAAGCTGATCGGCGGCTACGGCAAAAATCAAATTGCACTTTGTGCTGATAGTATGTCAGCGATCGGTGCTTCGCTGGTAATCAAGAAATTGTCAAGACTGCTTTAGGTTTTTGATCACAAATCTGATTTTTACTGTAACAAATCTGTTATTTCCTTCCGTGTTCCAATCTCTCGATTGCATGAAAAATAATCTTATTGGCATAAAAAACGTGATCATCTTCACGTTTTGTAAGTTTAAATCGACGTAACCCTTTTTTGGCACGATTTTCGCATCTTCTTAAGGTAAGAAAATTTTTTTCTTTTCTGCTTATTTATTTAACTTATCAAGGAGTAGTTGTATGCAAAAAGGAGCATTAGAAGGGCTGCGAATATTGGATTTAAGCCGCGTATTGGCGGGCCCGTTTTGTAGCATGATGTTGGCGGACATGGGCGCTGAAGTGATTAAAATCGAGCAGCCAGGGATCGGGGATGACTCCAGACAGTTTGCGCCGATGAAAAGCGGAGAAAGCTCTTACTATATGAATCTTAACCGAAATAAAAAAGGCATCACGTTGAATTTGAAGGGTAAAGGGCGTGATATTTTTCTTGAAATGGTAAAACAGGCCGATATTGTGCTGGAAAATTACCGTCCGGGTACGATGGAAAAATTAGGTTTAGGTTATGAAGCGTTGAAAACGGTTAATCCGCGTATTATTTACGGTGCGATTTCCGGTTTTGGGCATACAGGCCGTAATAAAATGCGTCCTGGTTATGACATTATTGCGCAGGCAACCGGGGGATTAATGAGTACGACGGGTTGGCCAGGCGGTGAGCCAACCCGTTCGGGGACTGCAATGGGCGATGTTTTGGCCGGTCTTTCACTTGCCATTGGGCTGTTGGCTGCGGTGAATCATCAAACTCGTACTGGACAAGGGCAGAAAGTCGATATTGCCTTGGTAGATTCCGTAGTTGCCAGCATGGAGATCATCAATCAAATTTATTTAGTTGAAGGACGTTTGCCTGAGAGGATCGGTAACCGGTATGAATCTTGCTATCCGTACGACTCTTTTGCCGCGAAAGACGGCTGGCTGGTTATCGGCGCTGCGAATGATAAATTGTGGCATTTGGTCTGTAAGGTCATTGGACGTGAAGATTTGATCCAAAACCCACGCTATAAAACCAATCCGGATCGCGTCAAAAATCATGCGGAAATTAAACCGCTTGTTGAGGCTTGGACAAAACAATATCCAGCAGAAGACGTGATTAATGCGATGTTGGCAGCGGGGGTTCCTGCTGCACCGATTAATACCATCGACCAAATTGTCAATGATCCACATATTGCGCAAGATCGGCAAATGTTTGTGGATGTTATGCATCCTTTGGCGGGTAAAACTACGTTGACCGGCTCGCATTTAAAATTTTCGCTCACTCAAACTGGGATCAGAACCGCAGCTCCGTTGTTAGGGGAACACAATACGGATATTTATCAAGCACTATTGGGTTATACGCCTGAAGTCTTGTCCGAGTTGAAAGATAGCGGGGTTATCTAATGCAAAGTGCGGTTGAACATTCAAATCAAACGGTATTTATTCGTGAAGTCTGTCCCCGCGATGGATTCCAAAATGTCGCAGTATGGATAGAGACGGAGGATAAAAAACGAATTATCACATCGTTGTTGCAAAGTGGGATTCGCAGTATTGAGGCAACCTCGTTTGTTTCGCCAAAAGCGATCCCTCAGATGCGAGATGCCACAGAAATCGCCACATTTACTTTGGAAAAAGCCAAATCAAAAGGAATTGATGTGGTGGCATTGGTGCCAAATTTGAAAGGTATGGAATTGGCATATGCCGCAGGAATTCGTGAAGTGAATTATGTGGTTTCAGTTAGTGAGGCGCACAACAAAGCGAATATCAATCGAACACCTCAGCAATCGTTGCAAGAACTGAAAAATATTGTGCAGCACTATCCGGATGTCAAGATTCATTTGGTGTTGGCGACGGTATTTGGCTGCCCATTTAGCGGCGAAACGCCATTTGAAAGTATTAAGGCTTTAATTTCAAGTGCGGTGCAAGGGTGTGGGATCAAGGCAGTAACGCTGTGCGATACGATTGGTGTTGCCAATCCGGCGCAAGTGAGATCAATTCTGGCTGGCTTAATTTCGGCGTATCCGCAAATCTGTTTTACCTTGCACCTGCATAATACTCATGGCATGGCACTTGCGAATATTATGGTCGCATTGGATTGTGGGATTCGCCATTTTGAAACGGCGGCGGGTGGTTTGGGGGGTTGTCCGTTTGCACCAGGCGCAGCGGGTAATTCCGCCACTGAAGATTTGGTGAATATGTTGCAGCGTATGGGGTTTAAAACGGATGTTGAGCTGCCTGCATTGTTAAGTGCGGTCAAGTTGATTGATGAGTTGATTCCAAATGCGGTTTCTAGCCAATTGAGTCGGGCGAGAACGTATCAAGAGTTTGATTTTTTCCAATGAAGGAGCGTTGAGATGGGCAAAACATTATCAGAGAAAATCTTAGCAAAAAATGCACATCGAGATGCGGTGAATGCCGGCGATGTGGTGTGGGTGGATATAGATCGTTCCATGATGGATGATATTTTAGGACCAAGGGTTCAGATTGCGGAAAAATTACCAGAATTGACCAAAGAGATTAAAAATCGTGAGAACGTGATTGTGATTTCGGATCATTATACGCCGCCGGCGAATATTCGTCAGGCTGAAATTGTTAAGTTTACCCGGGATTGGTCGTCAGAAAATAATATCGACAATTATTATGAATTTGAAGGCCCTTGTCATCAGGTGATGGCGGAGTATGGGCACGTTTTGCCGGGAACCGTGATTTTGGGAACGGACTCGCATACCTGCATGGGGGGCGCATTAGGCGCGTTTGCCAGCGGAGTGGGATCGACCGAAATGCTGGGGATTTTAGCCACCGGGCAAACATGGTTAAAAGTGCCTGAAACTATCCAAGTGCGGTGGGACGGACGGCTCAATCCTGGCGTGATGGCAAAAGATATTTCGTTGAAAACCATCGGCGTCATCGGACACGCCGGAGCAACGTATAAAGCGGTTGAATATGTGGGCGAGACTTTTGACCAAATGGAGATCGAACAGCGCATGGCGATTACCAATATGGCGGTCGAAATGGGCGCTAAAGTCGGGTTGATGCCAGTGGATGATAAAACCATAGCATACTTGGATTCCTTGGGAATTCAACGTGACAGCTATTCGGTTTATCACAGTGATGCCGATGCTCGATTCTGCCAAAAATTACATTTCAATAGTGCTGAGCTTTTGCCACAAGTGGCTTGTCCGCATGAAGTCGATAATGTGACGGCGGTGATTGATGTGAATACACCAATTCATCAGGCGTATTTAGGCTCTTGTACCGGCGGGCGACTGAGTGATTTGGTAGCAGCTGCTGAACTGTTAAAGGGCAAGAAAATAGCCAAAGGGATTCGTTTATTGGTTTCGCCAAGTTCGAAGAAAATTTGGAAAGCCGCCAGTGATGCTGGGGTTTTATCCGTCCTAGCCGAAGCCGGGGCAGTTATTTTGGCCCCGACTTGCGGAGTTTGCGTGGGGTTACATTCGGGCTTATTGGCGCCGAAAGAAGTGTGTATTTCAGCCAGTAACCGCAATTTTATTGGCCGTATGGGAAGCAAAGAAGCGTTTATTTATCTGAGTTCTCCATTAACAGTCGCCGCGTCGGCGATTACGGGTCGAGTGACCGATCCGCGCGAGTTTTTATAAGGGGGTATCTATGGAGTTTGAAGGTAAGGCATGGGTTTTTGGCGATAATATCAACACCGATATTATTTCACCACCGCAATATATGGAACTTTCTATTGAAGAAGCGGCTGCTTATTCAATGCAGGCAGTTCATGAAACATTTGCGAAGCAAGTCGCAGAAGGCGATATTTTTATTGCCGCCGATAATTTAGGATCCGGCTCGAGTCGTGAGACCTCGCCGTTGACGCTAAAATATCTGGGTATAAAAGTGGTTGTAGCCAAATCATTTGCGCGAATTTTTTATCGCAATTGTATTAACTTAGGGATTCCGGCAATTGAATGTCCTGATTGGGACGGGATTTCTGAAGGAGATCAGGTGAGTATTGATGTGGAACAAGGGCAATTATTAAATTTGACCCGTAATACGTGTTTTAAATGCAGTAAATTACCGGACAACATTATGCAGATGATCGAGGCTGGTGGTTTGGTTAACTACTTAAAAGCAATAAAAGGAGAATAATATGCACCCGGAATTAGATAGTTTTACCGTTTCTATTGTACGTGGCGGTACTAGCAAAGGTATTTTTATTTTAGAGAGTGAGCTGCCGAAGCAGCAGCCGACACGCGATAACATTATTTTATCGATTTTTGGTAGTCCGGATATGCGCCAAATCGATGGCTTGGGCGGTGCTGACTCGTTGACCAGCAAATTGGCGATTATTGGGCCATCAACCCGAGCAGATGCTGATGTGGATTATACGTTCGGACAAGTGAGCCTCACCAAAGCCTTTATTGATTATAAAGGCAATTGCGGCAATATCTCTTCTGCCGTGGGAGCGTTTGCGATTGAAAATGGATTGGTTAGCGCGATTGAGCCGATCACCAACGTGCGGGTGCATATGGTCAACACCGGACGAATTTTGCTGTTATCAGTTCCGGTTATCGGCAATAAAGCGCGTATTGAAGGGGATTATAAGATTTCCGGAGTTCCGGGCAGTGGTGCCAAAGTTGGAATTGATTGGGCAGATTGCGGTGGCGAGTCAACCGGTAAATTATTGCCTAGTGGTAATTTAATCGATCACATTGAAGTTGATTCCAACAGTTATCCGGTCTCGGTGGTTGATGCAGGCAATATTACTGTATTTATCGCTGCGACGTCACTGGGACTGAGTGGCATTGAGTTACCATCAGAAATTGAAGCGAATAAAGGGTTAATGACATTGATTGAGAGCATTCGTGGCAAAGTGGCACAACGATTGGGGTTGATTGACGATTGGCAACTTTCAGCACAAGAGATTCCGTATGCACCGTTTTTCTCGATAGTCAGTCCTTCGGCAAGCTATACCACACGAGATGGTAAATCGATTGCACAGGACGAAATTAATATTGTTTCCCGCTTGTTGTTTATGCAAGGCGTTCACAAGACACATCCGGTTACAGGAACCGTGGCATTGGGCGCCTGTTGTAGGATTCCAGGGACGATTGCTCATCAGGCATTATCTGGCGCTGCCACCGAAACTGATTTGATCTGGATTGGTCATCCGTCAGGACGAATTGAAATTGAAAGTGCGGTTTCATGTTCTGGTAGCGAGTATCACTTGGCTAAATCGATTGTGGCAAGAACAGCCAGAATTATTTTGAAAGGTGAAGTGTATGTTCGCAAAAGCATAGTGACCGCACAATAAACCAAAACAACACAACCGCCTGCAAAGTGCGGTTGCATATCGTGTCATATAACCGGAGTTTTTATATGTTAAGCTTTAACGTTATTATTTTACTTTTTATTGTGTTATCGATTGCCGGAGGATATTTTTTTAAAATAAATATTGGTATTTTTGCGATTGTCTTTTCATTTATTGCGGCTTATATCTATGGGCTGAATGCTAAGGATGTGTCCGGTTTATGGGGATTGAATCTTTTTTTTATTTTGCTATCGATCACCTTCTTTTATGGGATTGTGATTTCGAATGGTACGCTCTCGTTGGTCGCGGAAAAAATGGTGTTTGCCGTACGTAATCAGCCGTTTCTTATTCCGATTGTTCTGTTTGTGACGGTGGTGATTTTTGCCGGAATCGGACCTGGGCATTATGCTGCCTTTGCTTTTATGTCACCACTGGTGATGGTGATTGCCAGTAAAATTAATATGAGTCGCTTGTTGGCGGCGATCATTATCTATAGTGGCGCAGTTGCCGGAGGATTTAATCCGTTTACTTTAGGTGGGCGTGTAACGGAAGGTTTAATTGAAAAATTGGGTTACAGTGTAGAAATGTCGCAAGCGTATGCTTTAACAGTAGGCCGTAATAGTTTTGTGATCCATACTTTAATTTTTATTTTTGGGTATATTCTACTAAAGGGCTATCAGGTAACATCTGCCCAGATAGAGCAACCTAAATTATTAAATAACCAGCAAAAACGAACCTTAGCTTTAGTTGCATTGATCTTTTTACTGGTTATCGTGCCGAGTGTGCTATTGGCATTAAACCCGCAATCACTCTTTTTAAGTAAAATGACTAAAATGTTGGATCCCACTTTTCTCTCCTTTTTGGGCATTGTATTGGCACTTGTACTTAAATTGGGGAATGAAAATGAGGCAATGAAAAACATTCCTTGGTCGATCATCATCATGATCGGTGGTTTAGGGATGTTGACTGAATTGGCTTCTAAGGCAGGTGCGATGACGGCGCTGTCCAACTATCTGAACAGTATTGATGGTAGCACAGGGGGTGGTGTGATTTATTATTTGGTTGCAGCATTTTCGTCAATGATGTCGGTATTTGCTTCTAGTATGGGGGTAGTTATGCCGACTTTTTATCCAATTGTGCCGAACCTACACGTGGATAATCCTGGTTTGATGTTCTCTATCATCACTATGTTTGCTACTTTCACTGGGTATTCACCATTTTCTTCCGGTGGTGCGCTGGTTATGGCAGGATTGACAGATCCAAAAGAGAGCAAACAATTATTCATCAGACTATTAATCTTACCATTTTTGCTATTGGCGCTAGGCTATTGTTTACTTTATATTGGCGTTCTTTATTAATAATGTAATAACAATAGGGGCTATTGGTCAGGTGGCTGATAGCCTTGTTTGAATTTATAGATTGTTGAGGTTTTTATTTTGAATAAAAAGATGTTTAATCTTGTTTTTGTTGCGCCGGATCAAGAGCTTGCCAAATTTGCCAGAATCGAAGCCGATAATCTGGGTTGCAATATGACAATTTTAAACGCCATTTTAGATGCACCAGATATCAGTAAATTAACCGATAACCATAAATCTTACGATGCCGTGATTAGTCGCGGTGGAACAGCCGCTTCGTTGGAAAAAATGTTGTCGATTCCGGTAATTTCAATCAATTTTTCGTTATCTGATTTGCTAAACCAGCTCACCCCATATAAAACACGCTATAAAAAATTAGTGCTGATCACTTATGAAAAAATAGCAGGGATTGAATATGTCGCTGCAGCATTAGATCTGAGCATTGAATTTCATAGTTTCCAAAATCAGGCCGATATTGCTCGGTTACTGGCGAGCTACATTCCGGAACAGCAACTCTGTATTATTGGCGGTGTTTTGGTATTCCAACAAGCACAACAGCGCAACTTTAATACTATTTTATTAAAAACCGCCTCTGAGTCAGTTCGCGAAGCCATCAGCCGTGCGATCTCGGTCAGTAAATTTAAACATGATGTTCAACGCAAAGCCAGTCGTTTGAATACGATTTTATCATCAGTTGCAGAAGGCGTGATTGTTACTGATAAATTTAACCGAATTGAACTGATTAACCCAATTGCCGAAAAAATAATAAAAAATACCCACTTGAACGTTATCGGCAAAGAGATTAGTCAACTGATTCCCTCTTCACAAACTGGTTTGGTGATACAAAGTAAAAAAGCACATAATGGTGAATTAATTGAAATTGGCGGTAAAACCTATGTGGTAAACCGCATGCCAATTTTAGTTAATCAAGAGTGCTTGGGTGTGATTTGTACGTTGACTGAAGAGAATAAGATCAAGCATGCAGAATATAAGCTGAGAAAACGTGAAGCTACCAAGCGAGGATTTATTGCCAAATATTGCTTTGATGATATTTTGACGCGTAATGACAACATGGAAAAATGTAAGCTGCTGGCAACGATGTATTCAGCAACAGATGCCAATGTTTTGTTGTATGGGGCATCAGGGGTAGGGAAGGAGTTGTTTGCCAACAGTATCCATTTTGCCAGTCCGCGTAGACATAATCCCTTTATTGCTATTAATTGTGCTGCGATTCCTGAAAATTTATTAGAAAGTGAATTATTTGGTTATGAGAAAGGGGCATTTACCGGAGCCAATAAGGAAGGAAAAACAGGATTATTTGAGTTGGCCCATACCGGTACTTTATTTTTAGATGAGATTGCTGAGATGCCACTTGCTTTGCAGGCAAGATTGCTGCGTGCTTTACAGGAAAAAGAGATTATGCGTGTCGGAGGCAGTGAAGTGATCCCAATAGATGTGCGGGTGATCAGTGCTAGTAATAAAAATTTGACACAAGAAGTTGTAAAAGAGCGGTTTAGACAAGATCTTTACTACCGTTTGAATCACCTTTTTTTAAGAATACCAACGCTGTCTGAGAGGCCTGAAGATATTGCTTATTTATCTGAGCTTTTTTTAGCAGAACATAAAATAGATATTGACCGCCTACAATATGAGGCGCTATTGCATTATTTAAAATCTTATTCATGGCAAGGTAACGTGCGAGAGTTGAAATTTATGATGCAGCGCTTAGCTTTGATGATCGGTCTTTTCCCGCAGCAAAGTTATCTTTCATTGTTTAAATCTTTTTGCTTATTTGAGGCGTCAGAGAGTAGAGAACAACATTCTAACCAAGATTTTAAGAGCAGAACATTGGCGTTTCAAGTAGCATTGATTAAACAGTGTTTGGCTGAAAACAATCAGGATTATCAAAAGGTTTCACAAATATTAAATATCAGTAAAATGACGGTTTATCGCTATTTAAAGCAGGATATTAATACAGTGGTTAATCCTGATATTAATGTATAGAGGTCTACAGTGATATCTGAGCTCAGCCAAAAACAGGAAATAAGCATTGGATTGTCGTCTAACGATATTATAGTTTTTAATATCCTGTCATTTTCCTATGATGAATTACAGTATTTCATCACTGATCAATTGCTTAATCATGCTGCTGGCGATTATCAAAAAGGGTCTTATTTTAATTTCCCAACAACAATACTACTGGAGGATGTTGAGCAAACCCATGATATGTTCCAGCCACCAAATTTACACGCAAACCTATTACTGCAGCTGAATGAATTACATTTAAATGAATATGAAGAAGAGATTCTGACTTTTATTATTGACTCAATCGATGAACGTGGTTTTTTAACGACAGATAAGCAGAATCTGTATCAAGATTGGTTGCAGTATCAAGCAGCATTTCTTTCTGCTGGAGAGTTGTCATATGCAGATTTTTATCGCTATATTGAGCTGGTGCAAACATTAGAGCCATTAGGCATTGGTGCAGAATCTGTGCAGGAAAGTATCCTGATCCGTTTACGCCACAGTGATGATTGCCACCACTTGTTGGCAGAACGTATCGTACAGTCAGGCTGGCGCGAACTGGGTAATAAGAATATTTTAAAGCAAAAGGTTAAAAATCAATTGACGAATACTAGCGAACAAGATTTAAATGCAGCGCTGGCATTGATTCAGAGTATTTCTCCATTTCCGGTTAGTTGTTATATTGAGGAGCCAATTAAATATAGAGTTCCAGAGTTTTTACTTCGAGTTGAAGCAGACGAAGTTAAAATAGAAATATTAAATGAGAGTGACTTTCCATTTCAATCCGTGCTGATGCAGTCTAGCCTAGAGCAGGAAAATAGCCAAGCACTGAATAGGATAAATGTTATTATCGGTGGAATAAAATATAGAACGTTACTATTGCGAAAACTATTAGAATTAATGATTCAGCGGCAAAAAACTTTTTTTATTAGTAAAAATCACAGCGACTTAGCCGAATGGGATTTATACGAAATTAGCCGTCGACTTAATTTAAGTCTTTCCAGTTTGTATCGTTTAATAAAAGATAAATATATTAAATTTGATAAGAAAATCTATGCATTCACCGACTTACTACCCACCAATACATACTCTTCTGGTAGTGAATATATCAAGCAGCGAATTAGCGCATTATTACGGGAAAATAATACGCTTACTGATCAAGATATCACTGATATTTTAACCAATGAAAAGATCAAAATTTCTCGTAGAACAGTCAATAAATATCGTCACCAATTATGAGTCACTCTAGTTAGATAAAACCTTTCAAGCGCTGATACAGCTGGTTAAAACGTGCCTTTTTGCTGTGGTAATACGCCCGCCTTGCCGGATTCGGTTGATAAGTTTGCTCCAATACTAAAGGCGGGCAAAAATCAGCTATCGCTTTATCCGGATTTAACGCAATTTGCGCTAACTTTGCCGCGCCCAGTGCGGGACCGACATCGCCGCCTTGGCGGTATTCCAAGGTTTTTCCGCTGATATCCGCCAATAGTTGCCGCCAATAATGGCTTTTGGCACCGCCGCCGATTAGGGTGATGTTGTCCGCCGCAACGCCGCTTGCGTGCAGTACCTCGATGCCTTGCGCCAAGGCAAAACTGACGCCTTCCAACACGGCTTTTGCCAGTGTCGCCTGAGTGCTGTTGTGATCCATGCCCCAGAATACACCTTTGGCGTAAGGGTCGTTATGCGGTGTTCTTTCGCCGGATAAATAAGGCAAGAAAATTATACCGGAGTCGTCGGCACTGGCCGCAAGCTCGAAAAAGTGCGGTATATCGTGAATGCCAAGCGCTTGGTTTGCCCAATCGATGCAAGCTGCAGCACTTGTTTCTGCAGAAATTGACTTGTCAGTCGGCTCTCTAATGGGATTATTAGGTGGTTTTGCTGCTATTACCAATGTGTGGTGGGGCTGGCCATTACCGGCAACAATTACGGCAACATTACTACTGGGATTGATGTTCGGTATTTGGAATGGTTGGTGGGTTGCATACCAGCGAGTGCCTTCGTTTATTGTGACTTTGGCCGGATTATTGGCATTTAGAGGCATTTTGATTGGTATGACGAATGGTACGACAGTATCTCCAACATCAGCCATTATGACGCAAATTGGGCAAGGTTATTTATCGAATGAACTAGGCTTTATTATCGGTAGCGTTGCGATTGCATTGTTTGTAACGTGGGGTAATTATCAACGCCGTTCTAGACAAAAACTAGCATTACCGGTACCACAGATTTCAAAAGACTTTTTGAAATATATTGTGATAGCCATATTATTGCTAGGTGCAATTTATCTTTTAAATGATTATCGAGGTATCCCGGTTCCGGTATTGATTTTGTCCATACTGGCAGTTGTTGGCTATTTTATTTCTAAGAAAACCGCATTTGGACGTTATATTTATGCTATAGGCGGTAATATTGAAGCAGCCAGATTATCCGGAATTAAAGTGGAAAGAATAAAGCTAGCCATTTTTTCGATTAATGGAGTTATGGTCGCAATTGCAGGGCTAATTTTGAGTGCCCGTTTAGGGGCTGGTTCACCGTCAGCCGGGCAAAATGCAGAGTTAGATGCGATTGCTGCCTGTGTTATCGGCGGGGCGAGTTTAGCTGGTGGTATCGGTAGTGTGTGGGGCGTGATTATTGGTGCGCTGATTATCGCTTCATTAGATAACGGCATGAGTATGTTAGATGTTCCGACATTTTGGCAATATATTGTTAAAGGCGGTATCCTGTTATTAGCTGTTTGGGCAGATTCAATAAGCAAGAAAAAAGCATAATATTCAATTTGCCAAATTGTATTAGGGGTTAGTTATCCGATGGCTAACCCTTTTGTTTACCATCGTTTTATTCTATAGTTGCTGGACTTTTTGATGATTTGATTGAAAGGATCTTGCTATGACCACCGAATATCACCGCATCGCGCTGCTGTTTAATGCCAATAAAGTTTATGACCGTGAAGTCATGGAAGGTATTGGTGAATATATACAAGCTTCGCTCTGTAACTGGGACGTTTTTTTGCAAGATGATTTTGTTCATCATGATGAAAGTATCAACTTGGCGGTGGTGGATGGAATAATTGCCGATTTTGATAATCCGCAGTTGGCACATAAATTACAAGAATTAAATCTTCCGCTGGTTGCCGTTGGCAGCTCTTATCATAATAGTACAGATTATCCTCCGGATATTCCTTATGTTGCAACGGACAATCAACGATTAATCGAAATGGCATTTAACCATTTGAAAGGAAAGGGGTTAAACCATTTTGCTTTTTATGGTGTGCCGACGGCGAGCCCTTGTCATTGGTCTGAAGAAAGACGCTATGCATTTGAAAAACTGATGCAGGAAAATCAATATCAGAGCCAAGTGTATCTGGGCTATGAAACCCGGCATGACAATTGGCAGGATTCACAACAGCAACTGAACCGATGGATTCAATCTTTACCAATACACACCGGAATTATTGCCGTGACTGATGCTAGAGCGCGGCATTTATTGCAAACCTGCGAGCATTTGAACATTGCCGTGCCAGAACAAATTTGTATTATCGGCATTGATAATGAAGAGTTAATCCAATACTTTTCACGGGTGTCGCTATCGTCGGTAATGCAGGGTACGAAAGAAATGGGTTACCAAGCGGCTAAGCTGTTACATCGGTTATTGACCGGTAAAAAAGTGAAAAGCCAACCGATTTTGATTCCGCCGCTGAAGGTGGCTGAACGAGCCTCAACCGATTACCGCTCAATCCATGATCCGTTAGTGATGCAAGCCATGCACTATATCCGCTTGCATGCTTGTTCCGGAATTAAAGTGGAACAAGTGTTGGATTACGTTAAAACCTCGCGTTCCAATTTAGAGGGGCGTTTTAAAGCGGAAATCGGCAAAACGATCCACCAAATTCTTTATCAAGAAAAAGTAGAACGAGCCAGAAAGTTGCTGGGATCAACCTCGATTTCGATTAATGACATTTCAGAAATATGCGGTTACCCGTCCATCCAATATTTTTATTCGGTTTTTAAAAAGGAATATTCACAGACTCCGAATGAATACCGACTACAGCGTAGCCGAAAATAAAGCCGCTGATTACCTTGAAACCGCACTTTTTACCTCCATATAACTCACATTAACCCAATCAGAATGAGGTAATTTAGTTATGACCACGATAGTAAGTGTGCGCCGCGACGGGCAAGTTGTCGTCGGCGGTGATGGGCAGGTTTCTTTGGGCAATACAGTGATGAAAGGCAATGCGCGCAAGGTGCGCCGTTTGTATCACAATAAAGTGTTGGCGGGTTTTGCCGGTGGTACAGCGGATGCGTTCACGCTGTTTGAGCTGTTTGAACGCAAATTAGAAATGCATCAAGGGCATTTATTGAAAAGTGCGGTTGAGCTGGCGAAAGAGTGGCGCACCGACCGTGCTTTGCGCCGTTTGGAAGCGATGTTGATTGTGGCGGATGAAACCGAATCGCTGATCATCACCGGGAACGGCGATGTGGTGCAGCCGGAAGACAATATTCTGGCAATCGGTTCCGGCGGTAATTATGCGATGTCGGCGGCACGGGCGTTATTGGAAAACACTGACTTGTCGGCACGCGAAATCGTGGAAAAATCACTGAAAATTGCCGGTGATATTTGCGTGTTCACCAATTTGAATCAAACTATCGAGCAGTTGCCCGAGTAACTGTTGTCTGAATAAGTAATAGGAAGGAAAAAATATGTCTGAGATGACACCGCGCGAGATTGTATCCGAATTAGATCAACATATTATCGGGCAACACGATGCCAAAAGAGCGGTCGCAATTGCATTGCGTAACCGCTGGCGTAGAATGCAGTTGAATGATGCGCTGCGCCATGAAGTGACACCGAAAAATATTCTGATGATTGGACCGACCGGGGTCGGCAAAACCGAGATTGCCCGTCGTTTGGCAAAACTGGCGAATGCGCCGTTTATTAAAGTGGAAGCGACCAAATTCACCGAAGTCGGTTATGTCGGTAAGGAAGTGGATTCGATTATCCGTGATTTGACTGATACGGCGATGAAGCTGGTGCGTCAAACGGAAATTGACAAAAACCGCTATCGTGCGGAAGAGATGGCGGAAGATCGTATTTTGGATATTCTGTTGCCGCCGGCGAAAAACAGCTGGGGCGCTGAAGAGGAAGCCGATAAACAGAGCGGTACGCGCCAAGTGTTCCGTAAAAAGTTGCGCGAAGGGCAGCTGGACGAAAAAGAGATTGAAATTGATGTGGCGGCTGCTTCGGTCGGTGTAGAAATTATGGCACCGCCGGGCATGGAAGAGATGACCAGTCAATTGCAGTCGATGTTCCAAAATATGTCGAGCGGACAGACCAAAAAACGCAAAATGAAGATTAAAGATGCGTTGAAAGTGTTGATCGAAGATGAAGCCGCAAAATTGGTCAATCCGGAAGAGTTGAAACAAAAAGCGATTGAAGCCACCGAACAGCACGGTATCGTGTTTATCGATGAGATTGATAAAATCTGTAAACGCGGCGAAACCTCCGGTCCAGATGTGTCGCGTGAAGGGGTGCAGCGCGATTTGCTGCCGTTAGTGGAAGGTAGTACGATTAATACCAAACACGGCATGGTAAAAACTGACCATATTTTGTTTATCGCCTCCGGGGCATTCCAGGTGGCTCGCCCGTCGGATCTGATCCCCGAATTGCAAGGGCGCTTGCCGATTCGGGTCGAGCTGAGTGCCTTGAGCAGTAAAGATTTTGAGCGGATTTTGACCGAACCGAATGCGTCATTGACCGAGCAATATAAAGCCTTGATGGCGACCGAAGGGGTGAACGTTGAGTTTACCGATGATGCGGTAGCAAAAATCGCCGAAGCGGCTTTCCGTGTCAACGAAAAAACCGAAAATATCGGCGCACGTCGTTTACATACCGTGTTGGAGCGTCTGATGGACAAAATCTCGTTTGATGCTAGCGAAATGTCCGGTCAAAGTGTCAGCATTGATGCCAACTATGTCAGCACCGCACTTAGCGATATTGTGGAAGACGAAGATTTAAGCCGCTTTATTTTGTAATACCAAAAGTGCGGTCGTCAGTAAAAAAGCGGTTTATTGTTGTCAATAAACCGCTTTTACGTTATAGCTTACTCGCTATGTCTGCTTATTGTTGGGAACTGCAACAGAGGTTGTAGTGGTAGCGGATTCAGTTTTGCCTTGCTGTGATTTCATCACATATTGTAAGCCCTGTTTGCGAACTTTTTCAGCGCTGGCAGGATCTTTCAGTTGTTCATAAGTATAAGCTGCCATCGTAAAGTCACTGGATTTAACCAAGTGCGGTTCGGACAGCACATTATTCAGGTAAGTTTTGGCGGATTCAAACTCACCCAAGCGAATATCCAAATAACCCAAAGCACGGTTGTAGGCAACCTTGAGTTCGCTGTCGTTTTCGTTACGCAGCTGTTTTTCTAGGATTTTAATTAATTTACTGTCATTTTCCAGTTGCAAGTGCGGTAGTTGTTGTAGCAGTGCTAAGCGATCTGCTTTTTTCTCTACTTTCTTAATAGTTTCCAGTGCGATTTCATAAGCGGAATCATGATCATTGGCAGCAATCAAACGTTTGACCATACCGATTTTGGCATAAATATCATTGTGGCGTTTGCGTGGCTGCGCTTCCCACCAGGCAAGCAGTCCATCCACGCCGCCTTCACTCAATTTCTCATCTTGCAAGCCATCCTCGATTTGATGGCGCAGCTGCAACAGTTTTTCAGAACTGTAATTTAGTTTGTTTTCCACCCGAGCAAACAACTCATCCAATGAGGTATAGGCTTTGGATTGCAGGTAAATATCGACGGCGAGGCGCAATACTTCTGGATTGTACGGGGCGATCAGTAATAAGCTGTCAATCGAACTGCGCGCTGCAGATAGTTTACCTTGTTGCAACAGAATCCGGGTGCGTGCCAACTCAACCACCAGATTATCGTTGCCAGCAAGTTTGGTGGCTTCAATCAAATATTTATTGGCGCTGAATTCATCGCCTTTTTGCTGTGCCGCTTCCGCTGCTTTAATGAAATTGAGTACCGGTTCGCTAGCATGTTTTGCATTTTTGCCGATCAATTTCTCCGCTTTGGCGTAGTCACCCTCATCCATTTTGATCAAACCGGCGAGAGTTTGTTTTTCCGCTTTCAAGCGTTTACGACGGGAGAACCAGCCGTAGGTGCTTTTGTTCAAGCGGCAAAAACGAGAAATAACGCTTTCAACGGTATAGACGGTTGCAAGCGCCAATACAAAGAAGATAACTAAGGTCGGGATTGTCATTTCGATATTGTGGCTTGAGGTCGAAATGAGCACATAACCCTGTTTGCCGGATAAATACGGCCCGGCAATCAATCCGGCAAGTAAAATCAACATTAAAAACAGTATTTTAAACATAACGGCAAGCTCCTATTATTGTGCAGATTCGGCAGCAGGATCTTTGCCGGCATCAGTGGCTGCATCGGCTGCCGGCGCTGTTTGTGCCTCCGGAGCAGCGGTTGGTGTTGTCGTCGGTTCTGCGGTTTCGGTTACCACTGGTTTTTCAGTGGTGTTGCCGGTATCTTCGGTATTGGTACGGTTGGATATTGCGGCAGCATCGTTTGAAATTCGTTCCAAAGTGCGGTGATCGCGATTTAGCAGGGTGCCGATGGCTTGCCATGAGTTGAGTTGCTGTGGTGCATCAATATAGATCGATTGTTCTTTCAGTTGGTCAACTTGCTGTAGGAATTGTTGCACTGAAAAATCATCGGTATCAAAGTAGCTGCGTAGCCAAGTCGCAACTGAATTGAGCGATTGTTTATAGACTTCATTTTGTTGACGTGGCACCGCTGAAAGTGCGGTCAGCAAACTCAAGCGGATATTCTCTCTTAAGTAAATGTCTTGGTTCGGCGCCAATAATTCCGGGCGATCTTCCTCTTTTTTGCTGATACGGATAAAGTGATCCAAGAAAGAAGAGGCGCTTTTTTCTAAGTTGCTTTGCCAATCGTTAATTGAATCACTGACTTCGCTGTTGTTGCTTCGATTTGGATTGAGCGCCAGCACTTTGAGATTGTCGACTTGCGAAACCAATAGGCTTAGCTGTGACATGATTAAGTCTTGATCGACTTCATTCAGATTTTGTAATTGGTTGAGATCATGACTGATCGCAGTTCTGACGGCAACGGCTTGCGAGCCAGAGACTTTTTGTAATGTTTGGTTAGCTTCTTGCAGGAGTGAAACCACGGTATCGATATCGTTGTCCAGCACCAGTTTGCGCTGGGCATTGGTCAATAAGAAATCGGCTTCCGACATCAGCCAATCATTCGGCTCAGCTTTGTTGTCAAACGTTAATTTATTCAGTTGATTGCGGAGTTCACTGTTTTCTGCCTTTTGTAAATTCAGATCACTGATCAATTGCTTGATATCATTTTGTGTCTGTTGTTGCGCGCTTTCCTGCTGATTTTGTAACGCATTGAGCTGTGCGTTTATGGTTGCATTCAGTTCAGACAACGCAGCTTCAGGTGTGGACGAGGAAGCAGTAGCCACCGGCTGAGATTGCAGTTGCTGCAATTGAGCGGAAAGTGCGGTCACCTGATTGCGTAAGGTATCAAGTTGCTGGTTACCCCAATAATAGCCGACACCGCCGATGCCTAATGCGATTAAGATCGCCAACAGGGAAAATCCTGTACCACCGGATTTTTTGGTTGTGCTTGTAGGGGTTTTTGTTGGATTTTTTTCTTGACTGTTCATAGTTGTTTCTGGTGTGGCGGCAGAGGTTTTTTTGTCACTACTTTTTTTATTGCCAGCAGTGCCTTTTGAGGTTGAATCTTGAGCCAGAGAGGATGGTGTGACCGCACTTGGATCCCCTTTTGTGCTTGCTACCGTGTTTTCTATAGCTGGTGCCGTGTTATCGCCGACAGTTTTTTGCTCGGGTTGTGCTGCTGGATTGCCGGGAGTTTTGATATTTTTCTCACTCATTTGTTCTACCTCACTAGTTCAATCTCTGCTAATTCAAATTGTTTTTCATGACTGTTTTTTAATAACCGTTTTTTAAAACGAGTAGCGTCTCACAAATCGATGCGTTATCCGCACGCGCGGTTTGGCTAATCTGTGACCAACCGTATTCTTTGGCTAATTGGGTAATACGTCGGCTGATGCTGATTAAATGACACTGCATTAACCAATTATGGTCATTTTTGGGCACAAATTCCACTAAATAACGTAAAATTTCATTGCTAGTCACCACTATCGTGTTGATTCCTGCACGTTTCCATACGCTGATTTGTTCAATATTATCATATTCTTTAGCAATTCGCTGATAACATTCGATAACCTCAACGGTGCCACCGCGCGCTTCGGCTTGTTGGCGAAACAGTTCACGCCCACCGTTGCCGCGCAGCACCAGAATTTTTTTGTCGCTCAAATCCTGCATTTGTGGCAAACAGAGTAAGCCTTCGCTGGTCTCATTTGGGTAGGGGTAGAGCACCGGCTGTTCGCTCAATGCGGTGAAATATTCAGCACTGCGCCTGCCAACACTGAAATAATGTAGGTCGGAACGCCAGTGTGCCCCGACGTTGTGTAGCACTTGATTGGCATAATTTATTGCATTTTTGGAGACGGCAAAAACTAATGAGCCAGTTGGCAAATTTTGCAGTTGAGCCGGTAGTTGGTTGAGTTCACGTCCTTTCTCAATATTGAATAACGGGGTATATAACGTGGCAAATCCCTGCTGGTTGAGCAACTTGCACAGGGTTTCGCCGTTGGGCTGCGGACGAGTGATTAAAACCGCCATATTAAACTCCGTTTTATGCTTGGTGGTAAATGGCTTGTAAGATTCGATCTGCACCTTGTGCCAGCAACTGTTCACCGACTGAGATCCCCAGTTGTTCGGCTTGGGTGGCGCTAGCGCTGCTTTCTGCGCGCAAAATCAATGAACCGTCTGGGTTGGCAACCAAGGCTTTTAAATGCAGTTGTCCGTTTTGCAGTGTGGCGTAACCGGCAATTGGCACTTGACAGCCACCTTGCAGATGGCGGTTCATAGCACGTTCGGCGGTGACGCAACAGGTGGTTTCTAGGTGCTGCAACGGTTGCAGTAGTTGATTGATTTCATGATCGTCAATACGGGTTTCAATACCGAGGGCACCTTGTCCGGCGGCAGGCAGTGATTGGCTTTCAGGAATGATCGAGCGAATACGTTCGCTCAGCCCTAAACGTTTTAAACCGGAGGCGGCAAGAATAATGGCATCATAATCACCGTTATCCAATTTATTCAAGCGTGTTCCGACATTGCCGCGTAACGAATGGATTTGCAGATCCGGGCGCAGGGCTTTCAGTTGGGCTTGGCGACGCAGACTGGAGGTGCCGACAACCGCACTTTGCGGCAAATCGTCAAGTGCGGTATAACGGTTAGAGACAAAAGCATCACGCGGATCTTCACGTTCACAAATCACGCTTAAGCCTAAGCCCTGCGGAAATTCCATCGGCACGTCTTTCATGGAATGCACCGCTAAATCAGCACGGTTTTCTAATAAAGCGGCTTCCAATTCTTTCACAAACAAGCCTTTGCCACCAATTTTTGCCAATGGTGTATCCAAAATAATATCGCCTTTGGTCACCATTGGAATCAATTCGATGCTCAGCTCAGGATAGAGCTGTTGTAAACGGGATTGGATAAAATTAGCTTGCCATAAAGCCAGCGGACTTTGTCGTGTTGCAATTTTGATAGATTTCTTCATAGTTGATTTTGCAAAGCGGATAAGAATGCGGTCATCCTACCATTGTTGCGCTTCGTTGTCAGCGAAGAAGCCGTGATTCTGATCGATTTCAGCATGATAAAGCGTAAATTTATGCTAAAAAACAGAAAATTATGATTTTTTGAACAGATTAATTTTTGATTTTTTAATCGTTTTCCTCTATGTTATCCATCAGTATTTATTGATTATCACTTATAGGGGTTTGTTGTGAATATTCGAGACTTGGAATATTTGGTTGCATTATCGGAATATAAGCATTTTCGTAAAGCGGCGGATGCCTGCCATGTCAGTCAACCGACGCTTAGCGGACAAATCCGTAAACTGGAAGACGAGCTAGGTATTTTGTTGTTAGAACGCACCAGTCGTAAAGTACTGTTTACCCAATCCGGTATGTTATTGGTTGAGCAAGCTCGAAAAATTTTACTTGAGGTGCAAATTTTCAAAGAGATGGCAAGCAATCAGGGTAAAGAGATGAGCGGGCCGTTGCATATTGGGGTGATTCCGACGTTAGGTCCGTATTTATTACCTTGTATGCTGCCGGTGTTAGAGCAGGATTTCCCTGAACTGGAGCTGTATTTGTATGAGGCACAAACCCAAAGCTTGTTGGAAAAGCTGGAAATGGGGCAATTGGATTGTGCTATTTTGGTGCAGGTGCCGGAAACAGCAGGATTTATTGAAGTGCCGATGTTTAAAGAAGAAATGATGTTAGCAGTCTCCCCAAAACATCAATGGGCAAAAGAGCGGTCATTGCCGTTGAGTGTGCTGAAAGATCATGAGATTCTAATGTTAGACGATGGGCACTGCCTGCGTGAGCAGACTATGGATTACTGCTTTACCGCTGGTGCCCATGAGAACGGACATTTTAAAGCCACCAGTTTGGAGACGCTACGCAATATGGTAGCGGCGAATACCGGCGTGACCTTGATGCCTAAATTGGCGATTATCAATGAAGGCAATCGCCAAGGGGTGGAATATATTCCTTTTAATGAGCCTTCGCCATATCGCAGTATTATTTTGGTTTATCGTCCGGGATCACCGCTACGGGCGCGTTATGAACGGATTGCGAAAATGATTCAGGCAGTCGTGATGCCGATTCTGTCTCAAGTGTAAAACGGTAGGAAAGTGCGATGGCTGGAGTACGCGCCCAACAAAAAGAAAAAACACGCCGTGCCTTGATTGATGCGGCGTTTAATCAGCTGAGTGCTGAAAAAAGTTTTTCAACACTCAGTCTGCGTGAAGTCGCGCGCGAAGCCGGTATTGCGCCGACTTCGTTTTATCGCCATTTCCGTGATATGGACGAGTTGGGGCTGACCATGGTTGATGAAGCCGGTTTGATTCTGCGTCAATTAATGCGCCAAGCACGCAAGCGGATTGAACGTGGCGGTAGTGTGTTAGTGATCTCGGTGGAAACCTTTTTTGAATTTATCAGCGAGCGACCGAATATGTTCCGTTTATTGCTGCGAGAAAGTTCGGGGACTTCACAGGAGTTTCGTACTGCGGCGGCGCGTGAAATTCAGCATTTTGTGGCAGAATTGACCGAATATATTGCGGTGCAAGAAAAAGATTCTCGCTATCTTGCTTATGTTCAAGCCGAGGGCATGGTCACCATTGTGTTTACTGCCGGTTCCCATGCGTTGGATATGAATCATAAAGAACGTGATGCCTTAAAGCAGCGTTTGATTTTACAGCTGCGCATGATTGCCAAAGGCGCCTTGAAAATTGTAGAGGAAAAAACGCAGCAGACCGCACTTTAATATTTAAAAAGGATCATTTTAAAAGGATCAATAGTGCGGTGGTGGCGTCTCTTCTGACTGTGACGCAATATTAGACGGCTGCAAATCACTGAGTTTGTGTGCTAGCAGGCGCAATTGTTGTTGCAATTTGTCAATAAGAAATTGCTGTTCGATGATGGCTTGGTTCAAATCTTCGATGGTGCCTTCCTGAAAGGTGATTTTCACTTCCAATTCGGCAAGCTGTTGTTGTAATTCATTGAGTGACGGCATATTGATTTCGCAAAAAAGACCCATATATAAAAAATACACTTTAACCTATTCGGCATCAAATATATAGTATAAGATGATTTACCTAAACCACAGCAAACCAATTAAGAGGTAACAAACACATGTCAATCAAGAAAAAATTATCGATCGTCGCACTGTTGGTGGCAAGTGCGGTATCTGCTTCGGCTTTGGCAGCAGAGGGTGACAACTTAAAAAATCCTAAATTTGTTGAGGACTCTTCCTACGCCCTGGGTGTTTTAATGGGGAAAAATATCCAGCAAGTAGTTGAAACGCAAAAAGATTTTATTGTATATGACCAAGCGAAAATTATTGAAGGTCTGAATCAAACATTAGACGGCAAAAGTAAATTGGACGACAAGCAGTTAGAGCAGCAGTTGCGCCAGTTGGATCAGGAATTGGCAGCGGTAGTGGCAAAGCAAGAAGCACAGGACGCGAAAGATAATGCTGATAAAGGCGCTGAATTCCGCAAAGAATATGCCAAAAAAGATGGCGTTAAAAGTACCAAATCCGGTTTACTATACCGTGTTGAGGCGGGTGGAGCCGCAGGTGACAGTAAAGTTGAACCAACCGATACAGTGAAAGTGCACTATCAGGGCAAATTGATCAATGGGGAAGAGTTTGACAGTTCTTATAAACGTGGCGAGCCGATTGAATTTCAATTAAATCAATTGATTCCGGGCTGGATCGAAGGTATTCCGTTAATTAACAAAGGCGGTAAAATCGAACTGGTTATTCCACCGGAACTAGGCTATGGCGAGCACGCCACCGGCAATATCCCGCCTAACTCGACTTTAATTTTTAACATTGAATTACTTGATGTTAAAAAAGCCAACGCAGCAGGCAAAAAATAATAAACTCTCGACAGGATTACAGCAAAGTGCGGTAGTCCTGCTTTTATTTTCAGTTTTACTTAATTGATTACCGATAAATTTATGGTACAGGATACTCGACCTTTTACTGAACAAGATCACGCTATTTTGCAATCTTACCTTGCAGTGGTTGACGGTGTTGCAGCATTGATTGGCGAACATTGTGAAATTGTGCTGCACTCTTTGGAAGATTTGCAGCGTTCGGCGATTTATATTGCAAACGGTCATAATACTAACCGTAAAGTTGGCTCACCGATTACTGATTTGGCGCTGAGTTCGTTGCATCATATGCAGACTGATAATGTGTCTAAGCCCTATTTTACCAAGGCAAAAGGCAACCTTTTAATGAAGTCGGTGACCATTGCGATCCGCAACCGGGAAAAACGCATTATTGGCTTGTTGTGTATCAACATGAATCTGGATGCGCCACTATCGCAAGTGATCCATGCGCTGATTCCGACCGGCACCCAGCCGGAATTATCGGCGGCAGTCAATTTTGCCAATTCAGTGGAAGATCTGGTGTCACAGACGGTGGAGCGCACTATTGAAGAGATTAATGCCGATGCCAGTGTTGCCAATAACAGCAAAAATAAACAAATTGTGACTTCGCTATTTGAGAAAGGCATTTTCGATATTAAAGATGCGATTCACCAAGTTGCTGAACGATTAGACATCTCACGCCATACAGTTTACCTGTATATCCGGCAAATTAAGCAAGATGACAGCCCGGAAGTGTAAATGCGTTACGTATTACAAGTAACCCAACCGCTGTATGGTGGACAAGGATCAGCGTTGGCATTGCAGTTGGCACAAGCTTTGATCACAGCAGGGCATCAACTTGAACAGGTTTTCTTTTATGGCGACGGGGTTTATCACGGTAACGCCTTCACTTATCCGGCAAATGACGAGCCGAACCTGCTGCAAGCGTGGCAAACCTTGGCGCAGCAACATCAAGTGCGGTTAAATTTATGTGTGGCAGCCGCGCAACGGCGTGGCATTGTGGCGCCGCAAAGTGCGGTTGACGGCATACAAGATAATTTAGCCGCCGGATTTGAAATTGCCGGTCTAGGCGATTTCAGTCGTGCGGTCTTAGTCGCTGACAGGCTGGTGACAGTATGAAATTGGCATTTGTGTTTACTCAATCGCCATTTGCTTGTGCCGCCAGCAGAGAAGGGCTGGATGCCGTATTAGCCGCAAGTGCTTTTGTGGAAGCAGAGGATATCGGTGTATTTTTTATTGAAGATGGGGTGCTGAATCTCAGTTCAGCGTTGCAACCGCACTTGTTAATGCAAAAAGACAGCTCAGCAGCATTTAAGCTGTTGGAACTGTATGACATTGAACAACGCTATACTGCTGAAGAGGCTTGGTATAGTTTTGGCATGAATAGCCAAAACAGCTTAATTCAGACTCAGCTATTGCCTTTTAATGAACTCATGCAAAAGCTGGCAACCGCTGAAAAAGTGCTGACTTTTTAGAGAAAATAATGCTGTATACTTTCGCCGATGCAAGTTACGATTTGCGCTCATTCGAACAATATGCTCAAGTGGCGAGCAGTAGTGATGCCTTTCTTTTTTGGCAAGACGGCGTGTGGGCGTTGTTTAAATATGCTTCAGTTTTGGCGGATTGCAACGCTGAGCTGTATGTATTACAGCAGGATTTGGAGGCACGTAATCTTTGCCTGACGCAGTTAGCACCAAATTTGAGCGTCGAGGCACTGAGTTTGGCTGATTGGGTAGTGCTGACTGAGCGTTACACCCCACAATTTACTCGTTGAAGCCACCATGCGAAGATTAAAGTGCGGTCTGAATCAATCTTCTTGTATTCTGAACAGAAAATAATCAGTGTCATTGTGCGCTAATCCTTGACATTCCCCCTTTCAACGTCTAAAATTCGGCGTCCACTCTATTATTGGGTGGATTTATCTTTTACATTCTTTTATGAATAATATTAATAAACTGGAGCTTTTTTAATGGCAACTATCAACCAGCTGGTACGCAAACCGCGCGTCAAGAAGGTTGTAAAAAGCAACGTTCCTGCTTTGGAAGCATGTCCGCAGAAACGTGGCGTGTGTACTCGCGTGTACACTACTACACCTAAAAAACCGAATTCCGCATTACGTAAAGTATGCCGTATTCGTTTAACTAACGGCTATGAAGTCACCTCTTATATCGGCGGCGAAGGCCACAACTTGCAAGAGCACTCCGTGGTATTGATTCGCGGCGGTCGTGTTAAAGACTTGCCGGGTGTGCGTTATCACACCGTACGCGGCGCATTAGACTGTGCAGGCGTTAAAGATCGTAAACAAGCGCGTTCAAAATACGGCGTTAAGCGTCCTAAATCTTAATGGAACTCCGTTAAGTAAGGCCAAACGTTCATATTTTTAAGCATAATATTAACCATAACTCCAGTCATAGAGTTTTGGGTAACCTGAAGAAAAACAACGGAGAAATGCCATGCCACGTCGTCGTGTAATTGGTCAACGCAAGATCCTTCCAGATCCTAAGTTCGGATCAGAATTACTTGCAAAATTTATCAATGTATTAATGGTAGATGGTAAAAAATCTATCGCCGAAAAAATCGTTTACAATGCCCTAGATACTTTAGCCCAACGTACCGGTAAAGATCATTTGGAAGCATTTGAAACCGCACTTGACAATGTTCGTCCAACCGTTGAGGTTAAATCTCGTCGTGTTGGTGGTTCAACTTACCAAGTGCCTGTAGAAGTACGTCCGGTGCGTCGCAATGCGTTAGGCATGCGTTGGATCGTAGATGCTGCGCGTAAGCGTGGTGACAAATCAATGGCGTTACGTTTAGCGAATGAATTGTCCGATGCTGCTGATAACAAAGGCGCAGCAGTTAAGAAACGTGAAGACGTTCATCGTATGGCGGAAGCCAACAAAGCGTTTGCACATTATCGTTGGTAATATCCCGATATTGTTGATTCGCATGGCAGGCTTGATTTTTTCAAGCCTGTTTCAAAAGAACATTTTTTTCAACGCCTAACGAGAGGAAATAATCGTGGCTAGAACAACTCCAATTGAGCGTTATCGTAATATCGGTATCAGTGCTCATATCGACGCAGGTAAAACAACGACGAGTGAACGTATTCTGTTCTATACCGGTGTCAGTCATAAAATTGGTGAGGTGCATGATGGTGCCGCTACCATGGACTGGATGGAACAAGAGCAAGAGCGTGGAATTACTATTACTTCTGCGGCTACAACGGCATTCTGGAGAGGAATGTCTAATCAGTTTGAACAACATCGTATTAATGTTATTGATACCCCAGGACACGTTGACTTCACTATCGAAGTAGAGCGTTCAATGCGTGTACTTGATGGTGCGGTAATGGTGTATTGTGCTGTGGGTGGCGTACAACCTCAGTCAGAAACTGTATGGCGTCAAGCAAACAAATATAAGGTTCCACGTATTGCTTTTGTTAATAAGATGGACCGTACCGGTGCTAACTTCCTGCGCGTGGTTGAACAAATTAAATCTCGTTTGGGCGGCAATGCTGTACCTTTGCAATTACCAGTCGGTGCTGAAGAGAACTTCAAAGGCGTGATCGACTTGGTGAAAATGAAAGCAATCAACTGGAACGAAGCCGATCAAGGTATGACCTTCACTTACGAAGACATCCCGGCTGAATTACAAGATTTAGCTGAAGAATGGCAACAAAATTTGATCGAATCCGCCGCTGAAGCTTCTGAAGAATTGATGGAAAAATATTTGGGCGGGGAAGAGCTGACTGAAGAAGAGATCAAATTCGGCTTACGTCAACGTGCATTGAACAGCGAAATTATTTTGGTTACTTGTGGTTCTGCGTTTAAAAACAAAGGCGTACAAGCGATGTTGGATGCGGTAATCGAATATTTACCAGCGCCGACGGATGTACCTGCGATTAAAGGCATCAACTTAGACGAAACCGAAGGTGAGCGTCATCCATCTGATGATGAGCCGTTCTCTGCATTGGCGTTTAAAATTGCGACTGACCCGTTTGTAGGAAACTTAACTTTCTTCCGTGTTTATTCCGGCGTGATCAACTCCGGTGATAGCGTGATGAACTCAGTGAAACAAAAACGTGAGCGTTTTGGCCGTATCGTTCAGATGCATGCTAACAAACGTGAAGAGATCAAAGAAGTTCGCGCGGGTGACATTGCTGCGGCAATCGGTTTGAAAGATGTGGGTACAGGTGATACATTGTGTGACCAAAATGCGCCAATTATCCTTGAGCGTATGGAATTCCCAGAGCCGGTTATTTCGGTTGCAGTTGAACCAAAAACCAAAGCTGACCAAGAAAAAATGGGTATCGCTCTGGGTCGTTTGGCACAAGAAGATCCTTCATTCCGTGTTCATACTGATGAAGAATCAGGTGAAACCATCATTTCCGGTATGGGTGAATTGCACTTGGATATCTTGGTTGACCGTATGCGTCGTGAGTTTAAAGTAGAAGCGAATATTGGTAAACCACAAGTTTCTTATCGTGAAACCATCCGTGACACGGTGAAAGATGTTGAAGGCAAGCATGCTAAACAATCTGGTGGTCGTGGTCAATATGGTCATGTGGTGATCGATTTGTATCCATTAGAGCCGGAAGGCCCAGGATATGAGTTCGTGAACGAAATCAAAGGTGGTGTGATTCCTGGTGAATACATCCCAGCGGTTGACAAAGGTATTCAGGAACAATTGAAATCTGGTCCATTAGCAGGTTATCCTGTTGTTGACCTGGGTGTGCGTTTGCACTTCGGTTCTTACCATGATGTTGACTCCTCTGAGTTGGCGTTTAAATTGGCAGCTTCATTAGCGTTCAAATCTGGCTATATGAAAGCGAAGCCAGTATTGCTTGAGCCGATCATGAAAGTTGAAGTAGAAACACCACCGGATTACGTTGGTGATGTTATCGGTGACTTGAGCCGTCGTCGTGCGTTGGTAAATGGTCAAGAAAGTAATGAATTTGTTGTAAAAATCAATGCCGAAGTTCCACTTTCGGAGATGTTTGGTTATGCAACAGACCTTCGTTCGCAAACCCAAGGTCGTGCTTCTTACTCAATGGAACCATTGAAGTATGCTGAAGCACCGACTAGCGTGGCAAATGCTGTAATTGAAGCGCGCAAAGCGAAGTAATTTATTAAACAAATCTACAAGCCTTTTGGCTTGTAGACTTTACATAAGGAAACTTAATCGTGTCTAAAGAAAAATTTGAACGTACAAAACCGCACGTTAACGTGGGAACAATCGGCCACGTTGACCATGGTAAAACAACTTTAACCGCAGCTATCACCACTGTATTGGCAAAAACCTACGGCGGTGCTGCGCGTGCATTCGATCAAATCGATAACGCGCCGGAAGAAAAAGCACGTGGTATCACCATCAACACTTCACACGTGGAATACGACACCCCAACTCGCCACTATGCGCACGTTGACTGCCCAGGACACGCCGACTATGTGAAAAACATGATCACCGGTGCGGCACAAATGGACGGCGCAATCTTAGTTGTTGCAGCGACTGATGGCCCAATGCCACAAACCCGTGAACACATCCTGTTGGGTCGCCAAGTAGGTGTGCCTTACATCATCGTATTCTTAAACAAATGCGACATGGTGGATGACGAAGAGTTATTAGAATTAGTTGAAATGGAAGTACGTGAACTTCTGTCTCAATACGATTTCCCAGGCGATGACACGCCAATCGTACGTGGTTCTGCGCTGAAAGCGTTGGAAGGCGATGCAGAGTGGGAAGCGAAAATCATCGAATTAGCCGGTCACTTGGATACTTATATCCCAGAACCTGAGCGTGCGATTGACCAACCGTTCTTGTTACCAATCGAAGACGTGTTCTCAATCTCTGGTCGTGGTACAGTAGTTACCGGACGTGTTGAGCGCGGTATCGTACGTACGGGTGATGAAGTTGAAATCGTCGGTATCAAAGCGAC
>VDHG01000019.1 GCA_006228005.1 Testudinibacter crocodili | reverse complement strand
GATCAACAGACCCTAGTAACCAAGTGAAATTATTATTGAATAAATAGTTTGAGGTTCATCACAAACTGATAACAATACCCTTTCTAAAAATAATAATATTCGCTAGATTATCGCTAAATTTTCTAAAAGGAAAATTTATATTGTTCGTTTGGTGATTGTTTTACTAGCGTATGGAGAGATTCAAATGGAAAGATCGCTTAAAGCAGCTTGTATTGGTGAGTTTTTAGGAACTGGGCTGTTGGTTTTTTTTGGTGTAGGCTGTGTGGCTGCACTCAAAGTAGCGGGTGCAGGATTCGGGCAGTGGGAAATCAGTATCATGTGGGGGATGGGGGTCGCTTTAGCCGTTTATGCGACTGCAGGGGTTTCAGGCGCGCATTTGAATCCGGCAGTGACGCTTGCGTTATGGAAATTTGCTTGTTTTGATGGCAAGAAAGTGCTGCCTTATATCCTGTCACAAATCGCCGGGGCCTTTTGTGCAGCAGCTATGGTGTATTTTTTATACCGTAACTTATTTATTGAATGGGAAACAGTCAATAATATTGTGCGCGGCAGTCAGGAAAGTTTAAGCTTAGCCGGTACATTTTCTACCTATCCGCATCCGCAGCTTGGCTTTATACAAGCATTTGCGGTAGAAATGGTGATTACCGCCGTGCTGATGGCGCTGATTTTAGCCTTAACCGATGATGGTAACGGGTTGCCAAGAGGCCCGTTAGCGCCGTTATTAATCGGGATCTTGATTGCGGTTATCGGTGGTTCGATGGGACCGTTGACTGGGTTTGCGATGAATCCGGCACGGGATTTTGGTCCAAAACTGTTTGCTTATCTGGCGGGTTGGGGTGACATTGCTTTCACCGGCGGACAGCCAATTCCGTATTTTATTGTGCCGATTGTGGCACCGATTGTCGGTGCGTGGATTGGTGCATATGCTTATAACCGATTGATTAATAAAAATTTACCTTGCAATTGCAAAAGTTGATTAACCTCTCTATAACAAGGATTCGATTATGACTGACAAAAAATACATTATTGCCCTAGATCAAGGCACTACCAGTTCCAGAGCGCTGATTTTAGATCACGATGCGAATGTGGTGAGTGTGGCACAGCGTGAATTCACTCAGATTTATCCTCAAGCCGGCTGGGTGGAACACAATCCGATGGAAATTTGGGCAACGCAAAGTTCGACATTGAATGAAGCGGTAGCCATGGCAGGGATCACCTCGGATATGATCGCTGGTATTGGTATTACTAACCAACGTGAAACCACGATTGTGTGGGAAAAAGAGACGGGCAAACCGGTGTATAATGCGATTGTGTGGCAGTGTCGTCGCACCGCAAAAATTTGTGAACAGTTGAAAGCCGAAGGGCATGAAGAGTATATTAAAGCCACGACCGGTTTGGTGGTTGACCCCTATTTCTCCGGTACTAAAGTGAAATGGATCTTGGACAACGTTGAAGGCGCACGTGAAAAAGCTGAAAAAGGCGAATTACTGTTCGGCACCGTGGATACTTGGCTGGTGTGGAAATTGACCCAAGGACGGGCGCATGTTACTGATTATACCAATGCGTCGCGCACCATGTTGTTCAATATTCATACTATGCAATGGGACGAAAAAATGCTGGAAATTTTAGGCGTCCCTCGTTCAATGTTGCCTGAAGTGAAAAAATCCTCAGAAATTTACGGCGAAACCAATATTGGCGGGAAAGGAGGTGTGCGGATTCCTGTGGCAGGAATGGCAGGCGATCAGCAAGCCGCACTTTACGGGCATTTGTGTGTGAAAGCCGGTATGGCAAAAAACACTTATGGCACCGGCTGTTTCCTGCTGATGAATACCGGTGACAAAGCGGTGCGTTCGCAAAACGGGTTGCTGACAACAATTGCCTGTAATGCCGACGGTTCGCCGTGCTACGCACTGGAAGGCTCGATTTTTATGGGCGGCGCCTCGATTCAGTGGCTGCGTGACGAACTGAAAATTGTGCATGACAGCTACGATTCCGAATATTTTGCGCAAAAAGTGCCGGACAGCAACGGCGTTTATGTGGTTCCGGCATTTACCGGCTTGGGCGCACCATATTGGGATCCGTATGCGCGAGGCGCGATTTTAGGGCTTTCCAGAGGTGCGAACCGCAACCATATCGTACGCGCCACGTTGGAGTCGATCGCTTATCAAACCCGCGACGTGTTGGACGCCATGCAATCGGATTCCGGTGAAAATTTGCAAAAACTACGGGTTGACGGCGGCGCCACTGCAAATAACTTCCTAATGCAATTCCAATCTGATATTCTTAACACCCTTGTTGAACGCCCAAAAGTGAAAGAAGTGACCGCACTTGGTGCGGCGTATCTGGCGGGATTGGCAACGGGCTTCTGGAAAAATCTGGATGAATTGAAAGATAAAGCCAGCATCGAACGGACTTTTGTACCGGACGGCTGCGAAGAGAAACGTGCGCGACGTTATAATGGTTGGAAAAAAGCTGTGAAACGTGCGCTTGCTTGGGAAAAAGAGGAAGCGTAATCAGCTTCCCATTACTATTAATAATAAGAGAAAATTATGCCATCAATTGATATTTTGGGCTATATTGCAACCGCCTTTGTTGCCGGTTCGTTTTTATTAAGCTCGATGTTACACCTGCGAATCGTCAACTCCATTGGCGCAATGTTATACATTGTGTACGGCGTGTTGATCGCTTCTACGCCGGTGATTTTATTGAATGTGTTTATTACCGCAGTAAATGTTTATCAGATTGTTAAACTGAAACGTTGATAATAATTTGCATCAGTGTGTCAAGAATTAACCTCGTTGTCGTGTTTGGCAACGAGGTTTTTCTTTTTTCAAGTTAAGGAAAGAATAAACGATAAACAAATTTGCAATTTAGTAACATTTCTTAGACAATAAATCGTTTTTACACAGCGGATAACCGCTCAAATACAGCCTTTGATTGACAAAGTTTGTGAAATCAGGGTGTTATACAACGTTTAAAGGAAATTATCATGAAAAAATGGATTGCGATTATTATTGTTGCCGTGATTGCCGGTTTTACATTAATGAGCAGCTACAATGGTTTAGTGCGTGCCGAGGAAGAGATTGATTCTGTTTGGGCAAATGTGGAATCATCTTATCAGCGTCGTGCTGATTTGATTCCGAATATTGTCAACACCGTACAAGGACAGGCGAATTTTGAGCGCGACACCTTAACCGGCGTGATCGAAGCCCGTGCCAAAGCGTCACAAACCAAAATTGATCCGACCAATATGACACAGGAACAATTAAACGAGTTCCAACAACAACAAAATTCAGTTGGTTCAGCATTGTCGCGTTTGTTGGTGACCGTAGAGCGTTATCCTGAATTGAAAGCGCATGAAGGTTTTATGAATCTGCAAGCGCAATTGGAAGGCACCGAAAACCGAATTAATAAAGCGCGTAATGATTTCAATGCGGCAGCAAAAACCTATAACAGCTATGTGCGTCAGTTTCCGACCAAATTTGCTGCGATGATTTTTGGTTTTAAAGATAAGCCGTATTTCCAAGCGGCGGAAGGCTCGCAAAACGCGCCTACAGTCAACTTTAATTAAAAGTGCGGTAGCATTATGCCACTATTTGCCAAATCTGCTATTGACAGCAACTTGGTCGAATCTGCCATTCAGCAACTGGAATTGCAGACTTCGGCGGAAGTGCGGGTGTATATTGAAAAAAATGCCAAGCTAAAGGCGCTGACCCAGCGTGCCGATCCGATAGTCGCCCGTGCCGAGCAGCTTTTCAACCAGCTGGAAATGCAAAAAACGGCGATGAATAATGGGGTGTTGATCTATGTTGCTTTGAAACAGCGCCAATGTGCGGTGATTGGTGATAGCGGCATTCACCAGTATGTTAGCAATGATTTTTGGCAACGCTGCTGTGATGTGATCACGGCACAGGCGGCACAAGGCAATTTGACCAAAGGGATTATTGCGGCGTTATATTTGCTGGCGGAAAAATTGTCACTCCATTTTCCACGTCAAGCGGACGACATTGATGAATTGCCGAACGAGGTGATTATACGATGAAACGGTTATTTTCACGTTTGCCGCATTTGCTGACCGCACTTTGCTTGTTTTTCAGCCTGGGTGTGCAAGCCGTCGAATTGCCGCCATCGCCGAATCCGTTTCGTTATGTTAGCGATTACACCAATGTACTGACGGCGGCGCAGCAAAATGTGTTAGAAAGCAAATTGGCAGCTTACGCTAAAGAAACCAGCTCACAAATTGCGTTGGTGATTCTGCCGACGGTCGGCGATAACGAGATCGCTGAATTTGCATTTGCCTTGGTTGATAAATGGGGGATTGGACGCAAAGGGCTGAATAATGGCGTGTTAATGTTGATTGCGCTCAACGATCGCAAAATCTTTATCGCACCGGGACAAGGACTGGAGGGTGCGCTGCCCGATGCGCTGTTGTCACAACTGATTCGCAATGAGATCACCCCGTATTTTAAACAAAATAATTACTATCAAGGCATCAATAATGGGCTTGATGCGATTATTGCCGCCAGCAAAGGTGAGTATGCGCCACAAGTAGTTGAACGGGAGACAGAACATGACTGGATCCCAGTGGTGTTTGTGGTGATCTTTATCTTGTTCGTACTGTTTGGCAGAATAAGTGATAGTTATGTTACACCAACCAATAACCATACTATCGGGCGCAACGGACAAGTGTTGCGTCGCAGCCGCAACCGCAGTGGCGGAGGGTTCGGTGGCTTCGGCGGTGGTTTTGGAGGCGGAAGCGGTGGCGGCTTTGGCGGAGGTGGCGGTTTCGGCGGCGGCAGTTCCGGCGGTGGTGGCGCCGGCGGCAGTTGGTAGTTGCCTATTAATAATAGAAAAGAGGTAAATTAAGTTCCTGTTATTGAGTTCAAAGCGAGCTGTGATACAATCAGCCATCATTCATTTACAAGCAGGGAATCTCCCTGCTTTTTACTGAGGTCAGTATGGAAACATTAGATAAGATCAAACAACAAATCAGCGAAAACCCGATCCTTCTGTACATGAAAGGCTCACCAAAATTTCCATCGTGCGGTTTTTCCGCACGCACTGTGGAAGCCCTGATTCATTGCCAAGTTCCGTTCGGTTATGTGGATATTCTGCAAAACCCGGACATCCGTGCCGAATTGCCAAAATACGCCAACTGGCCGACATTCCCACAATTATGGGTGGAAGGTGAATTGGTCGGTGGTTGCGATATCGTGATGGAGATGTTTCAACAAGGCGAATTGCAACCGATGCTAAAAGAAGTTGCTGCCAAACACGCTGAAACGGAACAAGCATAGTTTCTTTTGAAGATTCAGACCGCACTTTGAGTTCGTGATCAACGAATCTCAAGTGCGGTTTTACTAGAATTTAATCACGCATTTAACTATCACACTATTTACAAAAAAATGATTGTGATCAGTAAATTTCCTCTTGTAAGATAGTTGCCAATTATTATTTGATCTATAAGGAAAATAAGATGGCTACAATCTTAACCAGCTCAACAAGCAGTGCTATTTCGACTTTAGAATATGCAATTCTGGCAGCAAATTCGAATGTAATTGCCCGACATGACAACAACCGTTTTATTTTACCACCGGAATGGCAATCGCTAGACAAGGCGCTTTCTAGCAATGTACCGTTAACAGGTAATCTTGGGTATGTACAAAATACAGCGAGTGGCTTTGAAGCAAAAGCCTATATGAAGGATGATCAAATTGTTATCGCTTTTGCCGGTACTAATGTCGGGGATTTAAAAGAGTGGGTTGCCGATTTTCAGATTGCACTTGCGGGCAAGGCACATCAACAGATTTTTGATGCAGCAATATACTATAAAGAGATCGTTTCTAACTATCCTGATAAAACGGTCAGTTTTACCGGGCATTCACTTGGTGGTGGATTAGCAGCATTAGCTGGCGTATTTTTTGATAAAACGGCAATAACGTTTGATCCAGCACCATTTAGATTGGCAGCAACGGAAGCAATAGCAAAAAAAATCGCAATGGTGTTAAGACAACTTGGTTATGAAGAAGATCGAGATTTAAATACTTATCATACGGTAGAGAAACCAATTGCAGATGTTTCTGAATTATTAGGGCAACTGTTTAGTGCGCTGGTGCTGAATACCGCAACCTTTCCGACAAAAATTCGGGGCGAAGAAAATATTCTTGCCTACGCCTTGAGAGGAGAGTTTTTAACAGATGGAATTCCGTTTTTAACGCAAGGATTGGCTGCCTTGAAAATTGCCGGTGAATTTAATGTCGTTAAAGCGGATCAAGCGGAGCTGACACTTTCTACCTTTACCTATCATGGTTTAGAACTGCTCGTGTTACCGATGATAGCACCTAAAATCAGTCTATTATCACGCCATTTCACAGAAATTTTTGCCAATTTGGAAAATTATGAGCCTTCTCATTATGCTAAAGATAAAACAGCAACATTAATTCGATTTATCCAACAAGAAGTCAGTCATCTTGTGGAAGGGAAAAACTACAGTTTTTTAGGCGCTTTTGCCGATGATATTGAATTGGTGGTCAATTCGGTTAATAATTTAGAACATAATTATATGCTGTCTCATCCAAAATTGCGTAGTGCGCTGTTGAATTTGGTGATTGACTATTATTACCATATTCCCTTAGGAGAGCAAGTCGGGTCGTTCTTTGAAATTCGGCATGATGCGCTCTATTTTTCAACGGCTGACACCGCTAGAAAAGCTTTGATTAATGAATTTATTAATGAATTAGCTATGTTAAATTTCATTGAAAAGGGCACGTTACTGGCGGATTTGCGTTCTGGCGATCATGATGACTGGATTATCCATAATCATACCGAACAAGGGATGTTTTTCACTGAAACTCATTTGACATCTAATAATATTATTATTGGTAGTAAACATGATGACAATATAAATGTTGGTAGTGGCGATGATATTATTTTTGCCGGACAAGGAAATGATGTGATTAACGGTGGTATCGGGGCAGATTATATGTATGGTGGTGCGGGTAACGATATTTATTATGTCGATAATCATGGTGACCGGATTATTGAAGGGGTTGCACAAGGGGATGATTTAGTAAATAGCAGCGTCACTTATACTCTAGGTCAACATTTGGAAAGATTAACATTGATTGGTGATAAGTCCATCGATGGATATGGTAATCTGTTGAATAATACTCTGATTGGCAACCAAGGCGATAATATTTTAGATGGAGGATGGGGAAACGATAAACTATATGGTGGTGCTGGTAATGATATTTTGATAGGTGGGCAGGGTAATGATTTATTAGATGGTGGCGAAGGCAATGATATTTTGCAGGGGGGAGTCGGAAATGATTCTTATGTTTTCGGTTTTAATTCTGGTCGGGATTTAATTAAAGATTATGATTTTTTTGCGGGTAGAGATGTTTTGCGTTTTACCGATGTAAAGGTTGAACAATCTTATTTTTTCAGAGAGAAAAATGATTTAGTGGTAGCACTGCGTGGCTCATCAGACAGTATCAAAGTTGAAGATTGGTTTAAACCTGTAATGGGATATGCCTATCAGATAGAAGCTTTCCAATTTCTTGATCTAACCCTCAGTAATAAAACTGTTAGTCAAATTGCCGCTAAAAATTATACACCTTTGCCGGATTATTATGATCAGCCAGTCAACTTAATTGCTTAAAATTATTATTGATTTTTTATATCGTAGCCCCATACGGTAACATATGGGGCTGATTTTTTATTGTTAATTATAATAACACTACATTCCCAATCAAACTGCGGGTGATGACATTCACCTCCACTAGCTTAATCTGCACCTGATCGCCGATTTGGTAGGCTTTTTGATCTTTGATATACAGTGCCAGTTCGTCGCTGTTGATGCTGGTCTCCTCTTTTTTGTCGTGTAGGGTCGAGATTGGCACAAATACGCTGGCGCCGTTGTCGAGCAACTGTACCCGCAAGCCGCCACGGCTGACATCTTGTATCTCTGCACTGAAAATGGGTTGTTGTTCCACCAATGGCGCAAAATACAGGCTGTAGAGCCAATCGGCAATATCACGTTCCACCATACGGTTTTGGCGACGAGCTTCTTGCAAGCGAGCCAGAATGTCATCGGCGGGCTTGACCGCACTTTGATTCAACAAACACTGTTTGATAATGCGGTGATTCACCATATCCGAATATTTGCGAATCGGCGAGGTCCAAGTGGCATAAGCCGGCAGCCCCAAGCCAAAGTGCGGCGCGGCTTCGGCTTTGAATTCGGCAAAGGTCAGGAAACGACGCAGACGCATTTCCAAAAAGCTGAAATCATATTGCTCAATATCATGGCGCATTTGGCAGTAGCCGTTGAGCGTGGTCAGGTTTTCAACCGAATAACGTTGCGCCAATTCGGCATGGTTGTCATCATTGGCAAGGGTTGCCAGTAAGAAATCATGTGCCGCCTGTTGAAATTTCGGATCGAAACCGCTGTGGGTGTTGAAAATACCGCACTTTGCCTGTTGATCCAAATACTGTGCTGCACTGGTGTTGGCGATAATCATCGCTTCTTCCACGATCTGGTTAGCAATGCGGCGGTGTTTGGCGTGAATAGCTTTCACTTTACCGTCTTGCTCCAGTTCAAAACTGTAGTCTGGGCGTTCTTTAAACAGCAGGGCGTGTGTTCTGCGCCAATCAATGCGCGCAAGGGCAAATTGGTGTAGTAACTCGATCTGTTTGGCGATTTTCTCATCGTTTGGCTGCCAGTGGTTTGCCACTTGCTCCAACAGATCGGAAACTGCATCATAATCCAATTTGGCTTTAGATTCGATCCACGCTGCGCTAAAGTGCGGTTCACCAGTGATTTCACCGTTGCGATCGGTTTCAATGGTACAAACCAACGCCGGGCGTTGCTGTTGCGGCACTAGCGAACAGAGTTCGTCCGACAGTTCGCGCGGTAACATCGGAATGTTGAAACCCGGCAGATAGTTGGTGAAACAGCGTTGTCTGGCATCTTGTTCAATTTGTGAATCTAATGGAATATAGGCGGTCGGATCCGCAATCGCGACCCACAATTTCCAGCCGTTATTGGTCGTTTCAATATATAACGCATCGTCCATATCTTGCGTCGAGGCGGCATCAATCGTGACAAAATCCAATCCGGTCAGATCCTGACGAGGCAGGCTTTCATCCAGTTGGTAAGATTCCAGCCCCGCAACCGGTGTGCGAGGTTGTTGGTGACGGGCGAGGGTGACCCACCAAGGCGCAAAATGATCATCGGCACGGCAAATAAATTGGCTGACTTTGGCGAAAAAAGTGCGATCGTCACGCAGCGGATGTTTCTGCAATTCAGCCACTACCCAGTCGCCCTCTTGCAATTCTTCATTGATGTCAGCGGCTTTGACCGCATTGATCAGATTATTGATATTGGGATGATCGACCACTAATAGCAGTTTTTTTTCTTTGTTAAACCGCACTTTGGCAATAAAGCGGGTCAGCATCGGCTCAATCAGGGCTTCCGGTTCGGCTTGTTCTTTGTCGCCGTTGGTTTCGATAACAGCACTGATTTTATCGCCGTGCATCACTTTTTTCATGGCAGGCGGGGTGATGAAATAGCTTTTCTTGTCGCACTCTAAAAAGCCGAAACCTTTTTCATTGGCTTTGACCGAGCCTTCGACACGTGGTTTGCTCTCACGCATCTGCTGTTTCAATTGGCTTAATAACGGATTGTTTTGAAACATCTTTTTTCCTGTTTAGCATTCATAAAAACGGGCGGATAGTTATCCGCCCTGAGTATAATCTTACTTGATGATATTATTGCGCTTCTAATTCGTTCATCGCAGCAATGTTGAAGCCGCCGTCAACGTGCAACACTTCGCCGGTCACACCGGAAGCCAGATCGGAACACAAGAATGCCGCACTTTTGCCCACATCTTCAATCGTTACGGTACGACGTAATGGCGTGACCGCTTCGCAGTGTGACAGCATTTTCTTGAAGTTTTTGATTCCGGAAGCCGCCAAAGTGCGGATCGGACCAGCGGAAATTGCATTGACACGAATGCCTTCTTTGCCCATTGCGTTCGCCATAAAGCGCACATTGGCCTCCAAAGAGGCTTTTGCCAAGCCCATTACGTTGTAGTTCGGAATGGCGCGTTCTGCCCCCAAGTAAGATAAAGTGACTAGACCGGCACCCGGATTTAACATTGGACGTGCCGCTTTTGCCATTGCCACAAAGCTGTATGAGCTGATATCGTGTGCGATTTTGAAACCTTCACGAGTCACGGCATTTACATAGTCACCGTCTAATTGGTCACCCGGTGCAAAGGCAATTGCGTGTACAAAACCGTCAAATTTATCCCAGTGTTTGGCTAATTCTTGGAAGCAGTTGTCAATATCAGCATCGCTGGCAACATCGCACGGGATAACGATAGTGGAGTTGAAATCTTTGGCAAACTCTTCCACACGCGATTTTAATTTCTCGTTTTGATAAGTGAACGCCAGCTCCGCACCGGCTTCAAACATGGCTTGTGCGATCCCGTAGGCGATTGAACGATTGCTGGCAACCCCAGCAATTAAAATACGTTTATTTGTTAAAAAACCCATAGAACTGTTTCCTATTTAATATAAAAGAATCATTGATATGACATGAACCAGCAAATTATACCCTTTCCACCGGCTCCACGCTAGAAAAAGCACACAGAAAAGTGACCTAGGGTGATTACTCTTTAAAATAAAGTGGTGATTAATCGTTTGTCTGATCTGAATTATGTTTAAGTGCTAGAAATGAAGCGATGCCGATAGCCGGTAATATTAGCCATTTGCTGCGCCCTAACAATAGGCGGGTGGAGAGCGAGATCAGCGAAGAGCGGATAATCGGGTGTGAAATGCTTTTTAAATAGTAGAACGGCTGCCGGATTTCACGCCGTGTTTGTTGGGTTTGCAGGTTAAACTTCTGGCGTAATACTTCGCCTTTTAGCAGCAACAGCTCTTTTTCCAATGCTTTATCTTGAGCGGATGACATAGACCGATCTCCTAATTATGCTTTGCGTTGATACTCTGTCTGATGGCGGCAATATCGAGTTTGAGTTCTTTTAGTGTGGAATCTAAAAATCCACGTTGTCGACGGATAGTGCGGATGATTAAGGCGGCTAAAACCATGACTAATAACAGGCAGCCGACACTGATGGAGGCAAAAACGCTGAATTTGTAGGGTTCGGGGAGCCAGGCGTTTAAGGCAAAGAATAAGCTGAATCCGGCGAACAGCAGCAGCAAAAAGCCGCACAGAGATAAAATCAGGATAAAAATAAGCTGTTCTTTTTGTTCATTAAACTCAAGTTTTGCCATTTCCAACCGTACATTCAGTAATTCCAGTGCGGTGATCAGACTATTTTTTATACCGGATTTAATTTTAGTGATCGTTTGCATGCTATCTCCCATATTAAGAAATATCGGGAAGCTGACTGGGCAGCTTCCACATATGCTCCGAATTATTTACGGTTGATAAGTAAACCGGCTACAAATGCTACACCGGCTGCAATCCCAATCGCTTTATATGGGTTATCTTGAATTAAAGCATCGGATTGCTTAGCCGCTTGCCGAGTTTTGGCAGAGAATTTTTCCTGTAAATCATCTAACTGCTGGCGATAGCTACCGGATTTTTCTGTCAGCCGTTTTTTCAGCTTTTTGAACTCATCGGCACTGACGTCTTTGCCTTCGTCAAATAATTCTTCAGCAGTTTGTAGAATATCTTGTAATTCGGAAAGTAGTTGTTCACGTTTGGTATCAAAATCATTACTCATACTATTTTCTCCATTTGGTTGATATTAACGATGGTCAGGTTTTATCCTAAGCGATTGTTTTAATAAAATCAAAGCGGAATCATGAAATTTACAAATTTACGTAGTCGATCACGCTGGATTATCGATGTCTTTAAACGCCACATTCAGCTTATACTGCTGTGCTAACCATTCACCGAGGGCTTTAATGCCACAGCGCTCGGTAGCGTGGTGTCCGGCAGCATAAAAATGGATGCCTTGTTCACGTGCAGAATGGATGGTGCGTTCCGACACTTCGCCGGTGATAAAGGCATCAATCCCTTGTGCAGCGGCGAGATCGATATAATCTTGACCGCCGCCGGTGCAGATAGCAATGGTACGAATTTTATCCGGTGCATTATCACCACAGTGCAGTGGTTCACGTTGTAATGCAGTGCGAATGCGCTCAGTCAGTTCTGTTGCTGAAAGTGCGGTTTGCAGCTCACCGTAAATTGGAATCGACACCGCACTTTTTTCAAGTGGTTGTAAATTTTTAACATTCAACATTTGTGCTAATAAGGCGTTGTTGCCTAAAGTGGGGTGAACATCAAGCGGTAAATGGTAGGCGTATAAATTAATCTCATTCACCAGCAAGGTGCGAATTCGTTTGCCTTTCATGCCACGAATTAAAGGCGATTCGTTTTTCCAAAAATAGCCGTGGTGCACTAGCAGCGCATCAGCTTGCTGTGCCACCGCATAATCCAACAGGTCTTGGCAGGCGGTTACACCAGTGATGATTTTCTTGACCGCACTTTTGCCTTCCACTTGCAAGCCGTTAGGGGCGTAATCGGTTATAGCTTCAATATTAAGTTCTTGATTTAAAATGCGTTCTAAGTCCAAGTTATTTATTGTTGTCATTGTTGATCCTCAAATTGAAATAATATGCTAAGCAAAGCACACAAGGTATTTTCTTGGTATTACTATAGCATAACTGGCGTAAGGATTTGCTATCATGCAGATTTTTATGCTATATCTATTAGAGTCATGCTGTAATCCAACTCTATGATGGTATGATGGCGCGACGATTCATTTTGACCTTATACAAGTTAACCTTATACAAGGAGAATGATATGTTACATTACTCAGTGATCTTTTTTATCATCGCATTAATTGCGGCAGCGTTAGGATTCGGTGGTATTGCGGGAAGTGCGGTTGGCATTGCGAAAATACTGTTCTTTGCTTTCCTGATCTTAGCCGTATTGTCTTTTCTTTTTGGTAGGAAACGCTAGGCACCTGCCGAAACAATATTTTCAAAGCAGGTGCTGGATCTTATTCAATAGATTTTAGCTAAGCGTTAGAACGGAATATCATCATCAAAATCAATTGGCGGTTCTGGTTGAGCCGCTGGTTTTGTTGTGGTTTGTTGAGCCGGGCGAGAAGCCGGAGCTGCATAAGACTGCTGCTGTGACGCATAACCGCTGCTTTGTTGTGGGGCATAGCCACCACTTTGGGCACGATCGCCACGCGAATCTAACATTTGCAGACTATCGCCTTGAATTTCGGTGGTGTAGCGGTCTTGACCATTTTGATCTTGCCATTTACGGGTGCGTAGGCGACCTTCAACATAGACTTTGCTACCCTTGTGCAAGTATTCGCCAGCAATCTCGGCTAGGCGACGGTACAGCACGATACGGTGCCATTCAGTGATTTCACGCATTTCACCGCTGTTTTTATCGCGCCAAGATTCACTGGTTGCAACGCTGATGTTGGCAACAGCTTCGCCGTTCGGCATAGTACGGATTTCCGGTTCGTTACCTAAGTTCCCGACAATAATAACTTTATTTACACCTGCCATAATATCCTCTTGTTTTCATATTTTGATAGCGAGTTTGATAGGGCTCTATGTTGCCTGAAAATGAAAAAAAAATCACCCTTTAAAATAAAAAATATACTGGATATTTACACAGTTTTTTTATTTGTGCGATAATCATTCCAAATTGATAAAGTAATCGAGATAAAACTATGGATAAAATTGAGGTTCGTGGCGCTCGTACCCACAACTTAAAAAATATTGACTTGACCATTCCGAGAGAAAAGCTGGTGGTGATTACCGGGCTTTCCGGCTCAGGTAAATCTTCTTTGGCGTTTGATACGTTGTATGCGGAGGGGCAGCGGCGCTATGTTGAATCACTGTCGGCATATGCGCGACAATTTTTGTCATTGATGGAGAAGCCGGACGTTGACCATATTGAAGGTCTGTCGCCGGCAATTTCGATTGAACAGAAATCGACCTCGCATAATCCGCGTTCGACGGTCGGCACCATCACCGAAATTTATGACTATTTGCGCTTGCTGTTTGCTAGAGTCGGCGAACCGCGCTGTCCGACTCACGATGTACCGTTGACGGCGCAAACCATCAGCCAGATGGTCGACAAAGTGCTGGAGCTGCCGGAAGGTAGTCGGATGATGCTGTTGGCGCCGGTGGTGAAAGAGCGCAAAGGCGAGCATGTCAAGTTGTTGGAAAATATTGCCGCACAGGGCTATATTCGTGCCAGAATTGACGGAGAAATTTGTGATCTGTCCGATCCGCCGTCGCTGGAGTTACAGAAAAAACATACCATCGAAGTGGTGATCGATCGTTTCAAAGTGCGGTCAGACTTGGCGAGCCGTTTGGCGGAATCATTTGAAACCGCACTTGAGCTGTCTGGCGGCACGGTGGTGGTGGCGCCGATGGAAGGAAAAAATCTTGAAGAGCTACTGTTCTCGTCCAATTTTGCTTGTCCGCATTGTGGCTATTCGGTGGCGGAGCTGGAACCGCGTTTGTTTTCGTTTAATAACCCAGCAGGCGCTTGTCCGAGTTGTGACGGCTTAGGGGTTCAGCAATATTTTGATGAAAAACGGGTAATTCAAAATCCGTCAATTTCACTCTCCAGCGGTGCGATCAAAGGCTGGGATAAACGGAATTTCTACTATTTTCAAATGTTGAGTTCGTTGGCAAAACACTACGCTTTTGATATCAATACCCCGTTTGAACAGCTGCCGCCGAGTATTCAAGATGTGGTGCTGAACGGTTCCGGCGATGAGGAAATCGAATTCCAGTATGTGAATGATCGTGGTGATATCACCCTGCGTCGTCATCCATTTGAAGGTATTTTGAATAATATGGCGCGTCGCTATAAAGAGACCGAATCGAATGCGGTGCGTGAAGAGCTGGCAAAAAATATCAGTACTCGCCCTTGTACTTCCTGTGGCGGTTCACGTTTGCGGACTGAGGCGCGTCATGTTTTTATCGATCAATTTAATTTGCCGAATGTGGCTGAACGCAGCATTGGCAATGCGTTAACTTTTTTTGAAAATCTACAACTCCGTGGACAACGGGCGCAAATTGCCGAAAAAATCTTAAAAGAGATTAAAGAGCGGTTATCATTTTTAGTGAATGTCGGTTTGAATTACCTTTCGCTTTCCCGTTCGGCAGAAACCCTGTCCGGTGGTGAGGCACAGCGGATTCGGTTAGCAAGCCAAATCGGTGCGGGCTTGGTCGGGGTGATGTATGTATTGGATGAACCTTCAATCGGGCTGCACCAGCGGGATAACGAACGTTTACTGAAAACGCTGATTCATCTGCGAGATCTAGGCAACACAGTGATTGTAGTAGAGCATGATGAAGATGCGATTATGGCAGCCGATCACATTATTGATATCGGACCGGGCGCCGGCGTGCATGGCGGTAAAATTGTCGCCAGCGGTACAGCACAGGAGTTGATGCAAAATCAAGCCTCACTCACGGGTAAGTACTTATCTGGTGCCGAAAAAATCGACATTCCCAAAAAACGCACCAAGATCAATAAAGCGAAGTGGTTACATCTGAAGGGCGCAAGTGGCAACAATTTAAAAAATGTCGACTTGGCGATTCCGGTTGGTTTATTCACCTGTATCACCGGTGTATCAGGTTCAGGTAAATCAACCTTGATCAACGATACTTTATTTCCGTTGGCGCAAAATGCGTTGAATAGAGCAGAAAACACTCAAGTTGCACCTTATGAGAGTATTGACGGATTAGGACACTTCGATAAGGTGATCGATATTGACCAAAGTCCGATTGGGCGTACGCCCCGTTCCAATCCAGCGACGTATACCGGGCTGTTCACGCCGATTCGTGAGCTGTTTGCCGGTGTGCCGGAGGCGAGGGCGCGCGGCTATAATCCGGGACGATTTAGTTTTAACGTACGCGGTGGGCGCTGTGAAGCCTGTCAAGGCGATGGCGTGATTAAAGTGGAAATGCACTTCTTGCCGGATGTGTATGTGCCTTGCGACCACTGTAAAGGTAAACGCTATAACCGTGAAACTTTGGAAATTCGCTACAAAGGCAAAACCATTCACCAGATTTTAGAGATGACGGTGGAAGAGGGGCTGGAATTTTTTGCAGCGGTGCCGATGATTGCACGTAAACTGCAAACCTTAATGGATGTCGGCTTATCCTATATTCGTCTGGGGCAATCGTCTACGACGTTATCAGGCGGCGAAGCGCAGCGGGTGAAACTGGCAACCGAACTGTCGAAGCGTGATACCGGTAAGACGCTGTATATCTTAGACGAGCCAACCACCGGCTTGCATTTTGCGGATATTAAACAGTTGTTGGGCGTATTGCACCGCTTGCGCGATCAAGGCAATACCATTGTGGTGATTGAACACAATTTGGATGTGATTAAAACCGCAGACTGGATTATCGATCTTGGTCCGGAAGGCGGTGATGGCGGTGGGCAAATTATCGCTGAAGGCACGCCGGAACAGCTGGTTAAAAATACCGAATCGCATACGGCAAGATTTTTGGCACCAATTTTAGCCAGAAAATAGCAAAGTGCGGTTTAAAGTGCGGTTTATAGGATAATTCAAGTTCAAAAGTTGGACATATAGTTAAATCGGTTAATTCCCACCGCAGCTGACATCGGTATTGTTGGCTACGGTGTTTACCGTCAAAAAGTTGAACATTAACAGACTCTAATTTGTTGGTTTTGAATAGTGTTATTTTTCTTTTTTATAAGCAAGACCGTACATCATCAGCTGCAAGGCGTCAATGTTCAGCTGGTGTTCTTTGCCCCGATATAAGTTGCAAAGCTGTGGATCGGTTCGTAGTTCATCAATTTTGCGGGTGAACACGCTGATTAGCGCGATCGGAAAATCTTGTTGGATAATTCGTTTAGTTTGTAATTGTTGAAAAAAATGAGACATAAAACGGTATTTTTCTTGCTCCATTGTGGTAAAAAAAGACCGAATTTCTTCATCTGAATGGTATTGAAAATCCGCCTGCATGGGCTGCGAGTACAGCCCATTCAGCGCCTCTTCCTGCATTTTAAAAATTTGGCTGATGATAGTTTCCAATGATATTTCTTGTTTTAAAAAATCCAAGAACCGCAATCGCACCTCTTCTTTTTGCTCAAATAGTAACTGTTTAAGCAGCGCTTTTTTATTTTTAAAATGTTTATAAAATGTCACTCGGCTGACTTTTGCTTGTTGACAAATTTCATCGACAGAAACCCGTTTCCACCCCTGTTGTGAAAACAGTTGAAGTGCGGTTTGTTGTATGACAGCGGATTTGCTCATTGTTGGGTGTCTCTTAGTAATTTGTGTTATCTGATAGTAGTAAGCATAATTAAAATAGGGTTTTTAAGCAAATTAATCATAAATACTATCTATTATCATTTGCATTATATTAACTGATAATTTATATTAACAAATATTGGATTTTTTGACTAATTTTGTAAACCTGGATTGCGTCAATATTTATCAATCCAACTTTCCATTAATGTTTAACCCTATTGATCAAATTCAGAAATCGGAGGTCAGTTATGCTTTTCCGTTTAACACCCTGCGCCCTTGTCGTCAGTGGCTGTATTTTTGCCTTAAATAGTCCATCGCTTTTTGCCGCTGTTTCTACAACAGAACAACAGTTAGACGAGATTATTGTTTCCGGTGAAAAATCGGAACGATCAAAGTTTGAAACCAGTGCTAGCATTGATGTCGTCACTGCCAAAGAGTTGCAGCAAGCTGGAGAAATCACCTCTACCACGGATCTGCTAAAGCAAACAGTGAATATTTTAGATACCGGCTTGGGTAATGATTTGCCGACAGTGCGAGGAGTGGATGGCTCTGGACCAGCAACCGGGGCTACGGCATTTTTTGCCGGAACTCGCCCCCGTTTAAATATGTCGATTGACGGACGCACCTCGACTTATAATGAATTGGCATTCGGCACGAAATCGTTGTGGGATATCAAACAAATCGAAATTTATCGTGGCGCGCAAAGTTATGCACAGGGACGCAATGCGATTGCCGGTGCAGTAGTGATGACCTCAAATGATCCGAGTTATGAATGGGAAGGGGCGGCAAAATTGAATGTTGGTAGTCAGAATACCCGTCAAACTGCTGCCATGATTTCAGGACCGTTAATCCGCGATGAGCTTGCTTTCCGCTTGAGTGTGGATCAACAACAACGGGAGAGTTTCGTCAATTTAATCTCTTATGAGCCGGTTGGTAACCCGCGTTGGTATAAAACCACGACCGCACGCGCTAAGTTATTATGGACACCGTCGGCATTACCTGATTTTTATAGCCGTTTGACCTTAAATCATATTGATTCCAAAGCGCCGCAAAACGAAGCCGGTAATCAACCTGTCAGCAATATGCGTTTTACGCCACAACGTCCGGTTTTTGAAACGGGATCAACCAGCGGAATTTGGGATATCGGTTGGCAGCTGTCAGATGTTTGGAAATTTGAAAATAAATTCGTTTATTCCAAATATGATAACAACCGTTTGGCATTACCGGCGCCGACAGGCGCACCGGCTACGTTAGAGGGACGAGAGTTACAGCTTGAACCGATCGTTAAATTTAAAACCACAGACGGCAAATATTCAGGTTTGATCGGATTATTTTATTTTCAAGCTAAACAAGATGAAACGGTTGATATTCGTACATTCCACAATGTATTCAAAGATAAAACCAAAACCAAAGCGATCTTTGCAGAAACCACTTACGCACCTAATCCGCATTTCGATGTAACACTTTCTGCCCGTTATGAACAGGAACGCCACCAACGCCACGGCGGTAGTGATTTATTTCGCATTAACCTTGATAAAAAGCACAGTATTTTCCTACCTAAAATGGATTTAGGCTGGAACCTTGATGAAAAGCAACGTTTGGGCTTCAAGATTGGGCGCGGCTATAATCCTGGTGGAGCAGGGGTAACTTTCGCCAGCCCGTTTACTGGTTATGAATACGAAGCGGAATATGTTTGGAATTACGAGCTTTACCATCGCTGGAATAGTCCGAATAGTGATTTTTCTTTAAGCAGCAATCTTTTCTACAATGATTATAAAGATATGCAGTTGCCTTATTATTTATCTGCAGATTCGGTGGTGATTCGTAATGCCGATAAAGTGATCACCTACGGTATGGAAACAAATGCCGATTGGCAAGTCAGCGATAATTTAAATCTCCATGCCGCCGTTGGTTTGTTGAAAACCAAGATTAAAAAATATCCGGATAGCGGTATTCAGGGAAATAAACTGAGTCGCTCGCCAAGTTACACCGTCACGTTAGGTGGGCGTTACCATTTTCTCAATCATTGGGAATTCGGGGGAAGCGTCTATTTTGTTGATGATTATTATTCCAATGCGGATAACAGCAGTATCGGCAAAATCAAAGGCTATTCTCAAGTCAACGCCTATCTGGCGTATAACTTTAAACAGGGGCGTGTGATGTTGTATGCCGATAATGTGTTTAATGCGCGTAATGATATTTTTATGCCGACCACAGATTGGGGCGAAGCGTTTAAATTACAACCGCGCGTCATCGGCTTATCGACGGAAGTGAGATTTTAGCCATGGGCATTGGGATTAAAGAAACTGGGCAGGCACAGATTTGCCGACCGGTTGCCGCTCAATTACGCTGGTCAATGGGATTGGCATCTCTCGCCCAACTGCTGAAGTTAAGCATTTGGCTGGTGATGATTCAGGTGGTTTATCTTGCGGCACATAACAGCGGTTTTCCGTTTGGCTGGCTGTTGCTGTTATTGGGGCAGACGATTGTGTATTACACCTTGAAAATCAAGGCACATGATCAATCGCATTATGCCGCTTTTCAATTGGAAAAATTGCTGCGCCAACGTTTATCTCGCAAGATCAGCGAGTTGCCACTCGGCAAAGTGCGGTCAATCGGCTCTGGCGCATTGGCAAAAGTGTTGTTGGACGATGTGCGTGAGTTGCATGCTTTTGTTGCCGATGCCCCGCCGTTAAAGGCGGAAGCTTATACCACACCGATTTTCGTTTTGGCAGCATTACTGGTGTTGGATTGGCGCTTGGGCTTGATGGTTTTGGGTTTTGCGTTATTGATGATGTTGCTGTTGAACGTGTTGTTTTCACGCGGAAAATTGTTTCGTCGCCAATATGGTGAAGCCTTGGCGAGCATCAACGGTGCGATTATCGAATATGTACAGGGCATGAGTACGATCCGCACGTTTGATGCCGGCAACAGCTCCTACGGGCGTTTTAAAACCGCACTTAACCGTTTTAATGCGGTGATGGTTAACTGGCTGAAAAGAGTCGGCTTTGCCACTCGCTTGGCGCGGAGTTTGTTTACCCCAATGCCGATGATGATCTTTTTGATTACTATCGGGGTTTATCTGCATAGCCTAGCACTGCTGTCGTTGTTCAGTCTGTTTGCTTTTTTGATTTTGGCTGCGGGATTGATTGAAACCATGCATCCGTATATGGGCTTATTTAATCTGCTGGAAAAATCCAGAGCGGCAATCGAGCGGATTAACGAGCTGGAAAATATGTCAACCTTGCCAATCAGCCCAAACCCACAAAAACCAAGCCGCTATGATATTGAGTTTGATCAGGTCAGCTTTAGTTATACAGCACAAGATGAAGCCGTGCTAAAACACCTGGATTTGAAGATTCCCGAACAGAGTTTTACCGCGATTATCGGTGCTTCCGGCTCAGGAAAAACGACCTTAATCAACTTACTACTGCGTTTTTGGGATGTGAGTTCCGGCAGTATCAAGCTGGGCGGCATTGATATTAGGCAGATTAACCCGCACGATTTGATGACTCAATGTTCGGTGGTGTTTCAGGATAATTTTCTGTTTTCTTGTTCGATTGCGGAAAATATCAGCTACGGACTGGATAATGTTGAACCGCAAGCCATTATTGACGCGGCAAAAAAAGCCCATATTCACGATTTTATTATGAGCTTGCCACAGCAATATCAAACCCCGGTCGGTGAGCGAGGGCAGTTGCTTTCTGGTGGGCAAAAACAACGATTGACCATAGCCAGAGCCTTTTTGCAAAACCGCCCGATTTTAATTTTGGATGAGCCGACAGCATTTTCTGATGCTAAAAATGAAGCCAATCTGGTGCAGGTGTTTAACGAGTTAATGCGTAATAAAACCGTGATTATGATTGCTCACCGATTATCTTCGATAACCTCAGCCGATCAAATCCTATATATGGAACACGGTAGAATTATTGCGCAAGGTAATCATCATGATTTGCTGAAAAGCGCTTCGGCATACCGCACTTTATGGCAAGAGTATCAACAAGCACGCGCTTGGTCATTGCCTGCACAAGCTTCATCTGCCACCATTTTATCAGCTACGGAAAACCTATGACGCCACAAACTTATTTTAATCAAGCCACACAACATACTAAAGGGCTGTACTTAACCTACAGCCACTTATTGCAAATGGCAGGCAGCCAGAAAGGGAAATTGACCGTTTGTCTGATCTTGTCGGCACTATCAGCGCTCGTTTTTGGTATCAGTATTGCACTGTTATATCCGTTATTTAGTGCGATGGAGCAGGATAATACGCCTCAAATTCAATTTTATACCGCAGTGGTGTTGCTGTTATTAGTCTTGAGTATCGGCTTAAGAATGGTTGCCGACGGCTATGATACCAAAGGTTATGCCAACTTGGCGGTGTATCAATTGCGCTCGTTGTTGGGTGATAAATTGCGCAAAGTGCCGCTGGCGATCTTGAGTGATTTCCGTTCAGGGGAGCTGAATTCAGTGTTGGTGCAGAGTGTGAATGAAGCCGCCGCCTATGCTTTCACCCTAATGACCACGATTATTTATGCCATCACGATCCCACTGGCGACCGCACTTGCCTTGCTGTTTTTCGACTGGCGCTTCGGCATGGTGATTTTGATTGTTTTTCCGCTGACGATTCCACTGTATTTATGGCGGCGCAAGGCATTTCGGCGTGGTTTCAGCATTCTGGCGGAAGCTAATGAACGTTTAAAAGGTGAAGCGGTGGAGTTTATTCAGGGCTTAGAGGTGCTGAAATCGACCGCACAACTGCATGATAAAATCAGTCGTTTTGACCAAGTGGCGCAAGATGTAGCAGTGATCCAGCGGATCGGCACTAAAAAAGGCGAGATTCCCAACTTAATTATCACTGCAACCGTACAAATCAGCTTGTTGATTATTCTGATTTTCGGTTTGATTTGGACCGGTAACGGCACAGCCAGTTGGTTGTTGTTGGCAACGGTGATGGTGATGATCGCCAGAGCCGCCGATGTGCTGAATTTTTTTGTACAGATGACCTCATTACTGGAAATTTTTGTCATTAGTTGTGAAAAACTAGATGCGATGATGCAGCTGCCGGAACTGGAAGAGAGTGAAAGTGCGGTGCTGCCGGATAAGCATCATATTATTTACCACAATGTCAGCTTTGCCTACCCGAATCAGCCGGAAAAGGTATTAAAAAATATCAACTTGCAGATTGCGCCAAACAGTTTCAATGCCTTTGTCGGTAGCAGCGGTTGCGGCAAAACCACCTTGCTGCGGCTATTACTGCGCTACGCCGATCCCGCTAGCGGCACGATTAGTATTGGCGGTGTTGACATTCGTCAATTAAGCCAAGCACAATTGATGAGTATGATTTCAGTAGTGTTTCAAGATGTGTATCTGTTTCAGGATACGATTCTCAATAATATCCGCATGGCAAAACCCGATGCCGACGACGAAACGGTGATTGCGGCTGCCAAACAGGCGCAATGTCATGATTTTATCCAACGTTTACCACTGGGATATCAAACACCGATAGCCGATATCGGCAGCAACCTGTCCGGTGGCGAAAAACAGCGTTTGGCAATTGCAAGGGCAATTTTGAAAGATGCACCGATTCTGATTTTGGATGAACCGACTGCGGCACTGGATACTCACAATGAATTGGCAGTGCAAAAGGCACTGGACAAATTGGTGAAAAACAGAACAATTTTGGTGATTGCTCACCGCTTATCCACCGTGGTCGGTGCACATCAAATTTCCGTATTGCATAACGGACAGATCAGTGAGCAGGGAACACATTCGCACTTATTGCAAATCAACGGGCGCTATGCAGAGTTTTGGCGTTATCAACAACAGGCTGAAATGACAGCAGAACGAGCATAAACAATGGAACAGCGAACCTTAACGTTGCAGGATTGGGCACTGTTGATCAGTAGTGCCACCTTTAAAACCAGTATTATCGGCTTTTATCTGATCGCCTTGATAACCATGTTGAAAGATCAGGGCTTCACGCTTAATCAATTAAGTTGGATCTACATGCTGGCAGGCATTGAAGCCGCCGCTTGTATTATTTCGCCGCTGATCGAACGCTTTTCGTTTAAACGTTTCGGACATTTTAAAAGCTGGCTGTTTCTGTCTAATTTTGTGATGCTACTGAGTTTTACCAGTTTATATTTTATCCAGCCACAGCAACATTTTATCGCACTATTGTTGGTATGCGCAGTATTTAGCTTGATGAGCCTATTTTTTAGCTGTGCGACATTAGGCTTAACCTGCTCATTATTGCCATTTAAAAAACGTGGTTATGGGGGCGCAATTCAAGTTGCTGGCGCCCGAATCGGAAAAATGATCGGCGGCGGACTGGCTCTGTTTCTATATCAACATCTTGGCTGGCATTCGGCGATCAGCTTGATGGTGGTACTGTCCCTATTATTTGGTTTACAACTGCTATTTTATACTGAAATGGCAGGAAATAGTGAGCAGGCTGAAAAAGTGCGGTTCTGTTTTCTGTTTAAACGTTTTATCAAGTTTTGGCAACGCCCAAATGTTGGTTATCATTGGTTAATATTACTGTTTTTCTCCTGTATTCCCAGCGCATTAGTGGCGACCACGTTTATTCCACGCCTGAATGAATTGGGCTGGCAGCCACAAAACATCGGCTTGCTACTGGCCATTATTATTCCGTTGATCTGTATTGTTATTCTGCCGTTATCCGGCTATTTTTTACAAAAGTATCAACGTTTTCAGGTCATCAATACCATTTTACTGATACAAATTTTGCTGGTTGCTATGTTCTGTTTTAGCGAGCAGTTGATCCGTCTTGATCAACATTTAATTGTGTTGCCGATTGTACTGCTGAGTGTGGCATACAGTTTTATGCTACCGATTATCCTGACAATGTTGATGGATAAAGCAGATTCCAAACTGGTAACGCTAGACACTTCACTACAATATACCATCGTATTATTGGGCGCTTATCTGGCGGGTTTTAGCGCACTGCGGATCGTCAGCTTCGGTGGCTACACCAGTGTTTACCTGCTTGCCACCGGGTTTACGCTACTGATTTGGTTAATGGTATGGCTTAAAAGATCGGCGTATGTTTAGTGAGACTTGAAAGTGCGGTTTTGCGGTATATGTTGTTTGATTTTTGTACTTTTGCTTGCATTTCAGTTTAAAAATTGCTTTACTGGGCTAACTGGGCTAACTGGGCTAACTGGGCTAACTGGGCTAACTGGGCTAACCCGATATTGGAGGGGGAGATAATGCAAATTAATATTCATGAAGCAAAAAGTAATCTAAGCCAATTAATCCAATCTGCGCTTAGTGGTGAAGAGGTGATTATTGCTAAAGCCGGCACACCATTGGTAAAAATGGTTGCCATACCGACAAAAAAAATACGTCATCCGGGGGCGTTAAAAGGAAAAATCACCTTGGCTGATGATGTATTGCTGCAAGAAGATACTGAACTAACCGCACTTTTTGAACAGGGACTTTGAACAGGGACTTTGAGCAGAGATGATGAAACGATTTTTGTTAGATACCCATGTTTTAATTTGGTGGTTGCAGGATTCGCCCAGATTAGGACCACGAAGTAGAGAACTGATTAGTAATAGCCAGGTTTATCTCAGTGCCGCCAGTATCTGGGAAATCGCCATTAAAATGCAGAAAGGACTATTGCCTTTGCCTGAAACTATTTTTGAAGTCATTGTTGAGGAAGAGTTCGAAAAATTAAATATTACACATTTCCATGCTGAGCAAGCAGGAAAACTGCCTGCTTATCATAACGATCCCTTTGATAGAATGCTGATAGCGCAAGCACAAGCTGAAGGTTTAATTTTTATTACTGCTGACGAAAAAATTCCACAATACGGAATTCAATTACTAAACCCAGCTACCTGATAAAAAATACAAAGTGCGGTCAATGTCGAACTGCACTTTGTGTAATTGTTATTCTCCCAAAATAAAATCAACTGCGGCTTGGGTATGTAGTGCGGTGCTGTCGAAAATGGGGAGTAGGGAGTTTTCTGCATTGATCAGCAGGCAGATTTCAGTGCAGCCGAGGATCACCCCTTGTGCGCCTTGTGTTTTAAGATCGTGAATAACATTCAGATAATAGTCGCGTGAAGTGCGATTTATTTGGTTTAAGCATAATTCATCAAAAATAATGCGATGAATTTCTGTTTGTTGTTCATCATTTGGCACGACCAATTGAATACCGAATTTTTTAATCCGATCATCATAAAAACCATCGCTCATAGTAAAACGTGTGCCGAGTAGGGCGATTTTAGTCAATCCGGCTTGTCGAATTGCAAGTGCGGTGCTATCAATGATATGCAGTAATGGGATTTGACAGGCGGTTTGAATCTGCTCGGCAACTTTGTGCATCGTGTTTGTCGCTAAAATAATGGCTTGTGCGCCCATGTTTTCTAATATTACCGCACTTGCTGCCAATATTTCTCCAGCCTGTTCCCATTGATTGTTTTTTTGTAACTGGACAATCGTTTCAAAATCAACGCTGTGTAATAGCAGATCAGCACTGTGGTTTTTGCCTAAGCGCTGGTTGATGCTGCGATTGATTTGCGAGTAGTAGAGTAAAGTGCTTTCAGGGCTCATGCCGCCGATAATCCCGATTTTTTGCATAACATTCTCCTGCGGTTATTTTCCTAAGGTTTCAATATACGCCGCTAGATTTTGCATATCCTGTTCAGTTAAACGGGCTTTCACTGTGTTGCCGCCGCCGTCGATTTCGCCATTTTTGCGTTTGTGCAGTGCGCTGGCAATCTCTGTCGCAGGCAGTCCGGCGATGATGGCGGAGCTGTTGAGTGCTTGTTTATCGGCATTGCGACCGTGACACATGGCACACAGCTGTTGATATTGGCGTTTGCCTTTGGCGATGTCGGCGTCAGCAATCGCACTTTGCGCCGTCAGTAACGCAAGAATAAACGAACATAAATGTTTAAAAGTAAACCGCACTTTAGTAACCTTCATCAAAATAAATCTTATAGCTCAAATTATAAATAAACATCAACCGATCCTAGTTTCCAAACAGCGCACTAACCCGTTCGTGATCAAAGCCTTCCATGCGTTGTTGCAACACGCCATTGGTGGCGATTAGAAAGGACGTTGGGGTGCCGACCACTTGATAGCGTTCAGCGGTAATCCCCAGTTGATCTTTCACAACGGGTAAGGTAATGCCACGCTGTTTAGCAACAGCAGCAGTGTCGGCATCTTTTCCGTCGATATTGATCGCCAGAAAATCCAGTTTATCCGGTTGCGCTTGTTGTAAGCGTTGCAATTCTAGCATTTCGGCAATACAACCACCGCAGCTTTCTGACCAAAAGGTGATAAACAACGGCTTTTGCTTGATCACATTTTCCAGTTTCACGGTTTCTCCATTGAGGCTGAATGTCGCGAGCTCCGGTGCAGGTTTGCCGAGCGTTGCCGATTGTGGTTCGCAGGCACTTAATAATAGACATGCCAAACTGAATGTAAGCGTGTTGAGTAGTGATTTCATAAATTGCCTTTAATGTTTAATGGTTGCTTTATGTGTTGCTCTTCGTGTAAAAATTTGCCGTGTTGTAGGAAAATAGTGCGGTGTGCCAGCTTGCCTAATTCCGGATTGTGGGTGACCATCACAATGGTACGTCCTTGTTGATTCAGCTCAGTCAACAGCTGCAAAATCAAGCGTTCGTTAGTTTCGTCCAAGTTGCCGGTTGGTTCATCGGCGAAAATTACCGGCGGACGGTTGACCAAAGCGCGCGCGATACAAACCCGTTGCTGCTCGCCGCCAGAGAGTTGGCTGGGCAGATGGTTGATTCGATGCGCTAAGCCGACTTGATTCAGCACCGCTGTTGCCGATGGTTCATCGGTGACGCTGTGATAGTGTTGTGCCAACATCACATTTTCAAGTGCGGTCAGATAGGGAATTAAATGAAACTGCTGAAACACCAAACCGATTTTTTCGGCACGAAAGCGTTGCCGTTGCTCTTCGTTCAGCTTGGCGGCATCAACACCGTCGAGAATTACCTTGCCGTCACTGGCGGTATCTAAGCAGGTGAGAATATTCATTAAAGTGGTTTTGCCGGAACCGGAAGCCCCCATAATCGCCACAAATTCGCCGGCGGCAATTCGAATATTAATATTGTCAAGTGCGGTCACTTGTCCGAAGCGTTTGACCAAATGTCGGGTTTCAATCACCCAATTTTTCTCGTTCATACTTTTCCTTGTTATTCGCCTTTTAATTATTCGCCTTTTAATTATTCGCCTTTTAAGACGTTGGCGGTTTCAATTTGTAACGCGCGTCGGGTCGGCACAATCACTGCTAATAGGGTGACGATCAATGAGAGCAGCAGTGTGATCGGAATCACTGGCAGCCGTAAATCAATACTGGATTTAAACACGGCAATGCCCAAAATTTGCGCGAGAATATAGCCTAACACCAAGCCGACAATAGTCGCAAACAGTGCGATCAATAGGGTTTCAGTGGTGATTTGTTTGATAATGTCACGGCGTTTGGCGCCGAGCGCTTTTTGCAATGCGAACTCTTTGGCACGCTCGGCGATGATCGCAATTAGCGTGGTGTTGACACACAATGTCGCCAGCACCAAGATCACTAACGAAATCAAGCCCATCAAGCCTTTGATCTTATCCAAAATCTGCCCTTCGGAAGCTGAAACTTTGCGAATCGGGCGAATTTCCAGCTCAGGATATTGCTGACGCAGTTGCTCGGCAAACTGTTCTACTTGCCCTTGTTCGTTTTTAACGCTCAATAGTGCATAGCTGATCTCGTTCGCTTTGTTCAGCCACTGTTGTGCGAACTCCAGATTGACGATCAGCATATTGTCGGTGGCATCACCGGCTTCGATAATCGCTTTAATATTAAATGGCTGTTTTTGCTGCTGATCGTTGCTTAACGTAATACTATCGCCAACATTTAAATGCAGCCGTTCTGCTAACGTTTTGCCGATCATCACGTTGCGCTGATCAAAATTGACCCCGATTTGCTGCCCGTTTATTTGCCAGTAAGGCGCAAGGGTCGGCATGGTGTCAAACCAAACGCCCATAATCACGATTTTTTCTAGTTCGCTACGGGTGATGCCGTATAAGTAAGGGCCGGCAGCATTGAGTAATCCTGGTGGGGCTTGTTGGATAATCTGCTCGAATTGTGCTTGGGGCATCATGTTTTGGTGCGGCGAACCGATATAAAAATTGGCGCCGAAAGTGCGTAACTCTTGGCTCATTTTGCTGTTAATATCAAAATAGACCGCCGACATCGCAGTGACAATCGCCGCACCGACGGTTAATGCCGCAAAGATAATTGCAACCCGTTGCAAGCGTAATCGCAGCGCACGCAACACTAATTGCCAAAACATGTTAGCGCCCATACAGCACCTCTATCGGATAGAGTTTAGCGATGCGGTGTGCTGGAAACCATGTGCCGATGAGTGCGATCAACACCGACAAAAATAGTACGCATGGCACCACAATCCAAGCAAACGACAGCGGTTGCCCGAACAGTGCATCGCCGATGACACCCGCCAGCCCCCAACCTGCCAAGCAACCAAGTAGTCCACCGAGAATAGCGCTGAGAGTCGCTTCGCTGTAAAACAGCAGATTAATTTCAGTTTGATCTGCCCCCAATGCTTTCATCAGCCCAATCTCTTTGCTGCGTTCAATAATATTACTGGTCATCAACGAGGCAATGCCCATGGCTGAAGCCAGCAGTGCAGCCAATGTCACCACCGCCAACAGTAATTGAATTTTTTCAATCACCACGCCTTCGGAGGCTGCCACTTGCCAAATCGGGCGAACGACAGCACCAGAAACCGCTTCTTCCAGTTGATGAGCAATCGAGGAGACATAAGCGGTGCAGTACCAACGGTCATACTCTTCCGCATCCAATGCTTCCAGATTTTCGCGTGCTTTACGCGACAAATCATTTTCCGGCACGGTTAATGCTGAAACTCTTACCGACTGCACTTTGCCATGCAGATTCAAGCTGTTTTGCACCGCTTGCAATGGCACAATCAATTGATTTTCTTCATTGCCGCCGCTAGATAAGATGCCACTGACTACCACGTTTAAAAGTGCGGTCGGTTTATCGGTGAACGGTATTAATTGCAACCGATCACCAATATGAATGTTGGCATTGGCGGCAAGTTGGCGACCGACTAAGGCTTGAGTGGGTGTATTGACCGCACTTTTATCACTGTCATCAGCCCATTTACCTTCTACTTGCCAGTATGGACTGATGATTTTTTGTCCGGTGTGGTAGTCAGGGTCGTCCGGAATGCCGATTGGATAATCAAAAAACGTGCCTAACACGCTAATATCCTGCTGCGCCGTTTGCCCGTTATGGCTGATCAGCTCAAAAGGGGCATTCAATTGTGGTGCAAAACCGACAATATTGTTGCCCCAAAAGATGTCTTTAATATTCGGCAGTTCTTTTTCATCTAAAAAATCTTGTCCTAGCAACAGATTTTCCCGTTCTTGATCCACTTGCGGCAGTGCCGCTTGAGCAGCAGGCTCGATCAAAATATTGGCGCCGTAGGATTTCAGCTCTTTTGCCATTTTATCGCCAATATCAATCGACACCGCTAACAGTGCAGAGACCAACCCTGCTGCCAGAAAAATGGTAAAAATCGCTAAGAATTTGCGACGCAGTCCGTGTTTCCAAGATTGCAGCAACATACGCAGCAGCATGGCTATTCCTCCGTCGATTTGCTTTGGTTGTGTTCGGTTAAATAACGTTCGGGGCTGTCACGGAACTGATTCAGGTTCTGCTGCGAAGCAAAAAAGTAGCTTTTGCCAGCATAACTGTATTTGAACTTGGCTTCGGTATTGATCAGTTTAGTGCCATCTACCGGATCAATTACGTCCAATTTGACGATGGTTGAAAAGTAATTTAAGCCCTCTTCCAAACTTTTTTTGTCGATAATCACCTGAGTTTCGGTTTGTTGCCAACCATTAATCGGCACCGGATTGCAGCCGCCAGGCTTGCCGATCGACGGAATAAACATATGCACGCCGCACGCCACGCAAACCACTTGGTTGCCTTGCATCACATAGCCTTGGTCGCCGCACAGCAAGCAGGCATCGAATACCACACCCAAACTGAGCCGATCACTCAAGCGGTTAATGATAAAGAAACGTACGGCTTTGCCTTCATCCGAAATCCAGACGAAGCGGTGTAATTTGCCGTCGCTGACCTGCTTGATATCGATGTGAATCTGATCATTGTCTGACAATGTCACCGGAGTGGCTTCTGAGAGGCGTGGCGGTTGTGAAGCAATGTTATCCCAATAGCATTGCGCGCTAATAACGATTAATGCCAAGATTAAACCGGACAGTGTAATCCGTCTTGCTTGGCGAGAAAGTGCGGTTTTTTGACGTTTCTCGATTAAGTCGTGCTGTTGTTTAACCACGCGTTGGCGCGGGGTTTGCACTTTAATCCAAAACAGCAGGGTTATCCCCAAAATGATGATTGCGATTAAATAGTTATTATATAACGTTAAATTCAGGGTTTTAGCGACAAAGCTCAGCAACCCTTTATCCAAATCTACCAGTTGCAATTTGATCAGCGATAGTAAAATTTGCCCACTCAGCGGCAGCAGTAACCAAAGGATCAGTAACACGATAGTCAACATACGCAAATAGTATAGTGTATTTTGGCTTTGTGACAACAGAGTGGCAATCCAGTTTGCGGCGAGCAGGCAAAGCAGAAGTGCGGTTGCGATGGTAAACAGGTTTAAAATAAAATCGGTGTTGATGATTTCAGTGGTGGTGATGGCACTGAGATTCGGATTTTGCGCCCAAAAAATACCACAAAATAGTAATAATCCGATTTGAGCCAAGTACAGCAGAGCTCGGTGATTGAGTGCTGCGGCGATCAGGCTAAACAACAACGCAGCGGCGTAGAACAGTGATAATACCAACTTGAGGCTTTGGTTGGGGGGGAGTAGCTGCCATAGCAGAAAACCGACACAAAGTGCGGTCAACGAAAGCCAGTGCAAGGCTTTATCCGGAATATTGCGCTGTGCCGGCCACAGTTGACTTGCCCACAGTAGTCCGCTCAGCAGGCTAAACGGCAGCAGTAATTGCAAAACAGATGTAAAAAAATAGCTCATTCCAACAACCTTATTGATATTTTTAAACCCGCTTGAGCTTGAGCCATCAAACGGGTTTAAAAACAAAAATATGCCACGTCGAGTAGCGATGCGGCAAAGTGCGGTTATGCTTAATTCAAACCGGTATATTTAAATTCAAAAGCGGCATCAAACGGTTTCCACCAACGACCAACGCCAGTTTCGCTATCGGTGTGGCGATGTAATCCGGCTTTTGATGGTGGCTCAATATGATAAGTGACTTTATAGTTGCCAACGCCCATCATTTTGATATTCGCTCCGTAGTGTGGACCATCGCCGGCAACCATTGGCATGAACGTGCCTTGTTGTTTTTCGCCGGTATCCAGATTTTCCAACGTATAATTAATGGTCAAATACGGCATCCATTCGCCAGCGCCGAAGCCATTTTTATTGCCTTCAATCGCATGAATATCCGCTTCCAAGTGAATATCGGATTTGGCAGCAGGCAAGCCCATGCCACGTGGTTCCATGTCTATCGGCTGCAAATAGACTGCTGCAATCTCCATTTCGTTCATGGTAATCGGTTCTCCTGCCGGATACTCTTTAAATGCCAGCGCAGAGGAAGCTGAGAAGATACCGGCTAACAGAGTAGCAGCGATGAATGTTTTCTTGAAATTCATAAAATACCTCTAAAAAGTTTAGTGTGAAATATCAGTTAACGCTTGTTTTTTAGCGGCGCTCTTCATATAAAACAGGGCGAAGATAGCGGCTAAGATTAACACGGCTTGTGGAATCAAGGTTTCTAGATAAGGATAAATTCCAAGCCAGGCGATTTCAGGAAAACCGGACAGCAGAGTGGGCTGTATCAGTTTTCCTTCGATTAGCTCCAATACGCTTTTGCCGGCAAACACAAATGCCATCAAATACATAAAACTGCCGGTTAACATAAAAAACGGTTTTAGCGGCAGTTTTACAACGGTAAAACGCATAATAAAATAGACAATTAACAACAATACTACGCCAACGATAATTCCGCCTAACAGATATAAATAACCGTCGGCAGATTGAATATCTCCCACTAATGCGTAGTAAAACAATACGGTTTCCGCCCCTTCGCGATAAACCGCCAAAAAGCTGGTCAGCCACAGCCCGATGAGTGAGCCGGTGGTTAAAGAAGTTGACAGCTTGCCTTCCAGATAGCGTTTCCAATTTTGCGCTTCCACCTTTGACAGCAGCCAATAGCTCATCATAAACAGCATGATCACGGCAAAAATCATGGTGATCCCTTCCAGTAATTCACGGTTAGCGCCAGAGTTTTCAAACAGCAGTTGGAAAATAAAGGCGGTAATCACACTGGCAATCAGGGCGATAATCACCGATTGACGAATCACCGGCAGTTTGTCTTGATGCTGGTTTTTCACCAGATACGCCACAATGGCCGCCACAATCAGCAACGCTTCCAAGCCCTCACGCAGCATAATCAACAGGCTATACACAAAAATGGACCATGCGTTGTCATTTGTTTGTTGCAACAGCCCGACCGCACTTTGCAACTGTTGCGATAAACCATTGGCTTGTTGTTGCAGGTTTTCGAGTGGTTGTTGCGCTTTCATTTGCCCTACCAAACGCGTGAAAAACCCTTCCAGCGTGGTTTTCAGCTGGCTGTCGCGCGAGCCGACGCTGCTTTCCATGCCGGAACTTTCGAACACATCAAAATAAGTGTCCTGCACCGCAATGATGGCATCGTCGCGTTTGCCCTGTTGATAGAGCTGAAGCGCTTGCTGAATGCCGTGATTCACGTCGGTGGCAATCTGTTGCCAATTTTGTGAATTGTTCGTTTGTGGTTGTTCGCTGGCGATTGCTTGCAGCTGTTGTGCTTGTTTGGTGATCGGCAGATTCGGCAGTTGTTCTTCAATGTCTTGCAACAATTGAGTGCTTAAATAGCCTAACTGGGTCAGATTATCGGCTTGCTGTGTCGCTTTGATTAAATCGTAGAATTGTTGGTTGAGGGCAGAGGATTGGCTGGAAGAGCGGTTTTGGCGAATCGCCATTTCCATTTCAGAGTTTTTGTAGCCCTCATACTGTGCCTGTTGCACCGATTTTTTGGCAGCATCTAAATCCCCATTTTGATAAGCGGTGATGGCTTCAGCCAACCGATCGTCGATAATTTGGAAACTTTGCTGCCAATATGCTGCAATATCACTGTTTTGGTAGGTACTGTGTTGTGCTTCGGCAGCCAGTTGATGTCCGTCGTTCAGCACAGATTCTAGTTGATTCAATTCATTTTTCAGCCAGTTAATTTTGCCAGCGATCACCGATTCGGGCTGATTCTCGGTGATCATTTTGCGTATTTCGCCAAAAGTCGCTTCCAATTGATAGCTTTTTTGCGCTGAAATATTGATCCGAATCGGTCCTTCCAGATTTTCAAACACCTCGAAATACGCCATTTGCACCGCACTTTTGGCTTGATTTTGCTCGCCTTGTTGGTATAGCGACAACGTGTTGTCCAAACGCTGTTCAATATCTTGGATATAGCCTTGATAGCGGTTGTCTGCAGCAGGCTCTGCTACTACGTTGAACGCAAGCGATAGAAGGATGGTCAGTAATAAAGAGTTGAGTTTTTTTAACATATTATTAACGCGAGTAAAAATGAGAATTTTTATCATGGTTGTGCGACTAATTATGAGCTGATCGGATTTTATTTCAAGCGGATTTTTAATAATATTTGCGCTAACGCAAAAAATATTGCTTCAGTAAGTGTGTGCTGCATGATCGGCGCTGTTTTATCCGAAAACAACCGTGATGAATGCCATTTGTCAGCATTAGCATAAAAGTGCGGTTTCGAACACATGAAACTGGAATATAATCAAAAATAGCAGATTTTTTGTTAGATAATCTTCACTGTTACAACAAAATCTTGCTCGAAATCACAAAATTAAGATTTAATTATTGCAATGCTTGCGCTTTTACGGTCTTTCGAGTATCTTACGCCGCACAATAACGAGTGCTATCTCAATAGCCATATATTTGCTTTCCGAGTAGTGCCCATCCATATGGGCACTTTTTTTATTCAATAAGTCTGAAATTTGAGAAAATCGCGTGAAAAACAAAACCTTAGGCGGCACATTATTGGTCGCAGGAACTACCATCGGTGCCGGTATGTTGGCGATGCCGATCACCTCCGCCGGTATGGGCTTCAGCTTTACTATCATTTTGTTGTTGATCCTGTGGCTACTGCTTTCTTATAGTGCGTTGCTATTCATTGAAGTTTATCAAACGGCTCGGATCGATGACGGTTTAGCAACATTGGCAGAACAATACTTCGGCGCTTTCGGGCGAATTATTTCAACTTTATCGCTGCTGTTTATTATGCTGTCCCTTATACACATTTCCGTGCTTA
>VDHG01000018.1 GCA_006228005.1 Testudinibacter crocodili | reverse complement strand
TCAACCGCACTTTTTGTTTGGATACAGCCATTTTTTGGATTCAATTATAAATTTTGTTCTTCGCGTTGTTTACGTTTGCGTTTCCAATAGCTGAAACCGACAAAAATGACGACGGCTGCCAAAATAAGATAAATCCCCATTTGACCATGACGCATCTGGGCTTTAATCCAGTCGATATTCTCTGCCCCATGATGCCCCAAATAGACCCAAAACGGTACTGAGATAATCGCTGCAAAGAAATCAATCAGTAAAAAACGGATGAAACCCACACGGCGAGTGACGCCGGAAATAATATAAACCGGCGTTCGCAAGCCGGGTAGGAAGCGGGCGAAAAATAGCAACCGATTGCCGTAGCGATCAAATTTATCTTTAACCATTTTCAGCCGCTTAAAGGTGATAAAGCGTTTGATCAGACGAAAACGCAGAATTTTTACCCCGTAAAACCGTCCAAGCATATACATCAAACAGTCGCCGAACAGTACGCCGATCATTCCGACCACCACCATCCAATGCGGATTAGCATAGCCTAATCCGGAAATAATTCCACCGGATACCAGCGTAATATCTTCCGGAATCGGCACGCCCATTCCACACAACAACAAAACGAAAAATACGGCGAAATAGCCGTAATTAGTAAAGAAATCAATAAAAAATTGCACAGTTAATCCATTGTTCTAGTTAGCGAAACGATGAAGATATTTCATCGAGATAACATTGCATACCGACGTTATTGTGCCTTTTTTTAGTGATAATTACCATCATAAAAAAGAGATTGACAACAGAAAATTGAGTGACTGACCTCAAATAGAGAAAACAGGCGATAAAGTGCGGTTTTTATTTGCGTTGTGAGAGAAAATTCACTAGAATAACCGCCCTTGAGTTCGCTGCGAGCGGCTTAAGCCATACTTGTCGGGATTGTTGGGTCGCCTGCAATCCTTAATATAGAGAAACGTGATAGCGTTTCATAGTAAAAGAGAAATTTAATATGTACAAATTTAATGCTGAAGTTCGTCAAGCGCAAGGTACGGGTGCGAGCCGCCGTCTGCGTCATGCTGGTTTAATCCCTGCGATCGTTTACGGTGGTAACGAAGCGCCGGTTTCTATCACATTGAACCACGATGAATTAAACAATGCTCAAGCCCATGACAATTTCTACAGCGATGTGATCACGTTAGTGATCGAAGGCAAAGAAGTTGCAGTGAAAATCCAAGCGGTACAACGTCACCCGTTCAAACCGAAATTGGCGCACTTGGACTTCAAACGCGTATAATTTTTAACGTGTGATCTGAAAAACACCAGCAATCTTAGATTGTTTGGTGTTTTTTCATATCTAAACAGGCAAAATGGTAGTCAAGGGATGGCGGGGCAAACATGAAAATTGCATTGGGAATTGAATATGACGGCAGTCGTTATTTCGGGTGGCAACGCCAGCAAGCCGTTAAAAGCGTGCAACAGACATTAGAAACTGCTTTGAGTCAAGTTGCCGCCCATCCGGTTTCGGTTTTTTGCGCTGGCAGAACAGATTCAGGGGTGCATGCCACCGGTCAGGTGGTACATTTTGAAACCACTGCCATTCGCCAGCCGCAAGCTTGGACACTCGGTGTGAATGCCAATTTGCCGGGTGATGTGAAAGTCAAGTGGGCAAAGTCGGTTGATGACGATTTTCATGCCCGTTTTAGTGCGACGGCACGGCGTTATCGTTATCTGATTTATAACAATGTGTTGCGTCCGGCAATTTTAGCCAATGGCTTAACTCACTATCATCAACCGTTGGATGAGCAAAAAATGCACCAAGCCGGACAGGCATTATTGGGCGAATTAGACTTCAGTTCATTCCGCGCAGCGCAATGCCAGTCGCATTCACCGTGGCGTAATGTGCAGCATTTGAATGTCAGTCGGCTAGGGCAATTTGTGATAGTGGATATTCAAGCGAATGCGTTTGTGCATCATATGGTTAGAAATATTGTCGGCAGTTTGATCGAAGTCGGCAACGGCAATCAACCACCGCAATGGATGGCTTGGTTACAACAGCAAAAAGACCGCACTTTAGCAGCGGCAACAGCGAAGGCCGAAGGCTTGTATTTGGTGCAGGCGATTTATCCGCCACGCTTTGCACTGCCGCAAACGCCGCTTGGGCCGCTTTTTTTAGCGGATTGATGTGGTTAAATTTGGAAAAATGTATAAAAAAAGTGATAAATGTGGTGTAATACCTCGCATTGAACCCTCCGATAAATCATCATGAAAGGTTAACAAATGAGTTGGATTGAAAGAATTTTTAGTAAAACTTCAGTAAGCAGCAGTAGTCAAAAGGCGAATGTTCCGGAAGGAATTTGGACCAAATGTACTTCTTGTGAACAAGTTTTATATCGTGATGAAGTGGTTCGTAATTTGGAAGTTTGTCCAAAGTGCGGTCATCATATGCGAATTGATCCGAGAACGCGTTTACTGCAGTTATTGGATGAAAACAGTGCTCAAGAGTTGGCGGCAGAAATTGAGCCGGAAGATATTTTAAAATTCAAGGATTTAAAACGTTATAAAGATCGCATCAGTGCTGCGCAAAAACAGACCGGCGAAAAAGATGCGTTAATCGTGATGCAAGGCAAAATTTATGATTTGCCGGTGGTGGTTGCGGCGTTTAACTTTAATTTTATGGGCGGATCGATGGGATCGGTGGTCGGCGGCAAATTTGTCAAAGCGGCGGAAACGGCCTTGGCTAACGGCTGGCCGTTAATCTGTTTTTCCGCCAGTGGTGGTGCGCGGATGCAAGAAGCGCTGTTCTCCCTAATGCAGATGGCGAAAACCAGTGCGGTGTTGGCGAAAATGAAAGAAGCGGGCGTGCCGTATATTTCAGTGTTGACTGATCCAACCATGGGTGGCGTTTCCGCTAGTTTTGCGATGCTGGGCGACATCAATATTGCTGAGCCGAAAGCGCTGATCGGTTTTGCCGGTCCACGAGTGATCGAGCAGACAGTACGTGAAAAATTGCCGGAAGGTTTCCAACGCAGTGAGTTTTTAATCGAAAAAGGGGCGATCGATATGATTGTCAACCGTTTGGAGATGCGCAACACCCTAGCCAGTATTTTATCTAAACTCTGTGGCCAGCCTTCACCGTTCAAAGAAGCGGAATTGGTGGAACAGGAAGCGCAAAATTAACCCATGATGAAATCATCGCTACAAGCCACCTCTTCATTGGAGAAGTGGCTTTGTTATATTGAACAGAGCCACAGTAAAGTGATTGACATGGGGCTGGGACGGGTCAAGCGGGTTGCCGAACAGTTGGATTTGCTGTGCCCGGCGCCGTTTGTGATCACCGTCGGCGGCACCAATGGCAAAGGCACAACCTGTCGCCTGCTGGAAATGCTGTTGTTGAATGCCGGTTACCGTGTTGGTGTATATTCCTCACCACACTTGTTGCGCTATACCGAACGTGTCCGAATCCAAAATCAAGAGCTGCCGGAAGCGGCACACAGCGCATCGTTTTATTTTTTGGATCAAAACCGAAGTGAATCCTTGAGCTATTTTGAATTCAGCACCTTATCGGCGCTGTATCTATTCAAACAGGCGCAGCTGGATGTGGTGATTCTGGAAGTCGGGCTAGGCGGACGTTTAGATGCCACCAATATTGTTGATAGCGACATTAGTGTGATCACCTCAATCGATATTGACCATGTGGATTATTTAGGCGATAACCGCGAAAAAATTGGTTATGAAAAAGCCGGAATTTTCCGTGCCGGCAAAAGTGCGGTGATCGGTGAAGCCAATATTCCTGATTCAGTCGCGCAATACGCTGCTGAAATTGGCTGTGAGCTGTTTTGTCGTGATAAAGATTGGTCATACAGCGAAAATGGTAAGACATGGCAGTGGCAAAGCCAACTGAACAAACAACCGACCGTACTTTGGCAACAGCTGCCGATTCCACAGATTCCGCTCGCCAATGCGGCAACTGCGTTAGCGGTGTGTTGCTGTTTACCATTTCAAATTAGCGTGGAAAATATTGTTAATACCCTGACACAAGTGGCGTTAAGTGGGCGTTTTCAAACGATTTCAGCGCAGCGTTTGCAACCGTTAGCAGAGCAATGGCAGCTTGCGCTAGCCTATTTGCCACAGGTGATCGTGGATGTTGGGCATAATCCGCATGCCGCACGTTATTTGGCGCAAAAACTACAACAACTGAATACACAACACAAGCGCAAAGTCACTGCGGTTTTTGCGATGTTAAAAGATAAAGATGCCGTGCAAGTGGCTGAACCGTTGGCAGCTGCTATTCAGCAGTGGTATTTCGCCGATCTTAACGGTTATCGTGGACAGAGCGCTGAACAGTTGAAAAGTGCGGTCGCAGGGGTATTGACGCTGCAACAACGGCAAACTGCAATCACCTCACCGAGTGTTACCGCAGCGGTCAAAACAGCATTGTGTAATATGCAGGCAGACGAATTGCTGTTGATTTTTGGCTCATTTTTTACTGTAGCTGAGTTTTTAGCATTGCTGGAACCAAAAAGTGCGGTTTGACGGGCGGCAAGCTGATAAATAAGCGGATAAAAAAGTAGCCGTATAAAAAGAAAACAGGTAGGATACCGATAGAATAGAGCCACAGTTAAATAAGCAGCAGTGAATTAGGCGATAGCAATAATGCAGATGAATGGTTTTTTTTATTGGGAGTATGACAAAGCGCAGGATTGCTTGATGCTTTGCTCGGAAGCGACCCGACGAAAAATACCGACTGCCTTAAAACGCGAGGTGCTAAATTATAGTGCGTTGGGTCGTAATGATTGTGAGGCAGAGGATTTTCTGTTTTATAATCAAGTGATTGAGCTGTTGGAATACAGCAACCTGATTGAGCCGGAGCAGCACGAGTTTATCGCTTATAGCGCAACGGGTGCGCGTCAGTTTTTATTGCCAAGCCAAGCAAAAAGTTGGTTTTTTGAGTTTGCTGCTACGGCGTCGGTATTCGATTATCATGCCACACCCATCCCCTCGATCGTACAAACCGTGGTTAAACAGACTGGACAGCCGATTAACTTGCTGTTACTGAATTGTGATGAGCAAGTTGCTGACTGTTTGCTGTTAGAGGCAGCGTTGAATTTAGCGGGGCTGCAACGACAATTTGGGCAGCCGCTGCGAATCTTTAATAACCGCTTGCAAGTCTTACCATTGGAGATGTCACCGGCTATTTTTCAGCAACAATCTGCTTAACTTCAATCGGTTACTTACCATTAAATCTATAAATAGAAACTCATCATGCCGACAAGCGTTTTCTGTCATATCGGTAATGAAAAAAATAATGAGAAAATATCATGCAACCAGAAAATTTAACCCTTTCTTCCTCTTCGATTGATTTACATTGCCACAGTAATCGATCTGACGGTGTGTTGACGCCGACAGAAGTGATTGCCAGAGCAGCAGAGAAGGGGATTCAAATGTTAGCATTGACCGATCATGATACGGTTGACGGCTTAGATGAGGCTCGAATTGCGGCACAACAGCATGAGATAACACTGATTAACGGCGTTGAAATTTCGACCTTGTGGCAAAATCGTGGAATTCATATTGTTGGCTTAGGCTTCGACCACCAACATCCGGCGATGACCGCACTTTTGGCACAACAGGCAGAACTTCGTCACAAAAGAGCAGAAGAAATTGGTTTAAAATTGGAAAAGTGCGGTATTGAACAGGCTTATGCCGGCGCTAAATCTCTTGCTGGCGGTGAGGTCACACGTGCGCATTACGCTCGTTATTTAGTGCAAATCGGTCAGGTCAAAAATGAAGCCCAAGCCTTTAAACGCTATCTAGGACAAGGCAAGTCAGGTTATGTGAGTGCACAATGGTGCGATATTGAAACAGCGAATCGTGTTATTCATCAAGCTGGTGGTGTGTCGGTTTGTGCACATCCATTGCGCTATCCGTTGACACGCAAATGGTTGTTGCGTTTATTGAGCGATTTTCAGCAATGGGGTGGCAATGCGGTGGAAGTGGCGCACAGCGGACAATCGCCGGATCAACGACACAATTTGGCGAAATGGGTGAACGAACTGGGACTATTGGCATCAGCAGGATCGGATTTTCACTATCCGTGTGGTTGGATTGAATTGGGTAAAAATCTCTGGTTGCCAACAATCGCAAAACCCGTTTGGCAAGCACCTGATTTTGTGTCGCTTTTCACGCAAAGTGCGGTTTAGTGTTACTATTGCTGTGGGGCAAAACTGAAAACCACTTATTATTTTTAGTTATATAGCGTATAATCCGCCAAGAAATTTAGCTGTTTTCGCCGTTAGGCATAAGATAGAGAGAAGTCGATGAGTCAGTTTTTTTATATTCACCCCGATAATCCACAGCCGCGATTGATTAAACAAGCGGTTGAAATTTTACGCAGTGGCGGCGTCATCGTGTATCCGACCGATTCCGGCTATGCGTTGGGTTGTATGATCGGCGAAAAACATGCGATGGATCGCATTGTCGAGATTCGTCAGTTAGCAGAAGGGCACAATTTTACGCTGGTTTGTAGTGATTTATCCGAGCTGTCTAATTACTCGATCGTCAGCAATGTGGCGTATCGCTTGATTAAAAACAATACGCCGGGACATTACACTTTTATTTTGACCGCAACCAAAGAAGTGCCACGTCGTTTGATGACATCAAAACGTAAAACCATCGGTATCCGCGTGCCGGACAATAAAATCGCCTTGAGTTTATTGTCGGAGTTAGGCGAACCGATTTTATCCTGTTCGTTGATTTTGCCCGGCGAAGCAGAGACCCAATACGATCCGGAAGAGATTCGTGATCGACTGGAAAAACAGGTAGATTTAATTATTAACGGTGGTTACTTAGGGCAAAAACCAACGACGGTGGTCGATTTGACCGAAGATACACCGCAAATTATCCGAGTCGGCAACGGTTCGGCAACTCCGTTTGAATGATCAATAATTGACACCCGTGAGGGTGACACAGAGGAATAGATGAAACCAAAACCAATCAACAAAAACAAAACGGCAACACATGTCAAAGGTGTTGATGCGAAACGCACAGCGCATAAAGCTAAAGCTAGCTCGGCAACGGCAAAACCACAAGCTACAAATAAACCTAAGCATTTACAACATCCGAAAATCGCAGCAAAGCCTAAAACCGATACTAAGCTGAGTAATACCACCACGAAATCCAAAGTAGTCGGTGAGAAGCTGCAAAAAATTCTGGCACGTGCCGGACAGGGATCGCGCCGTGAAATTGAAACGATCATCGCCGAAAACCGTGTCAGTGTGAATGGTGAACTGGCGACATTAGGCGATCGGGTTGAACTGCGTAGTGATACCAAAATTCGGATTGACGGTCAGTTAATCAATCTGATTGCGGTGCAAAAACAGGTTTGCCGTGTGTTGATGTATTACAAACCGGAAGGCGAGCTGTGCACCCGTCATGACCCCGAAGGGCGTGCAACGGTTTTTGACCGTTTACCACGCCTAAACGGTTCTCGTTGGATTGCCGTTGGACGCTTGGATATTAATACTTCTGGCTTGATGTTGTTTACCACTGATGGTGAATTGGCGAACCGTTTGATGCACCCAAGTCGCGAGATCGAGCGCGAATATTCGGTGCGTGTGTTTGGCGAAGTCAATGATGCGATGCTGTTTCGTTTACGCAAAGGTGTGCAGCTGGAAGATGGTCTGGCGCAGTTCAAAAGCATTAAAAATGGCGGTGGTCAGGGGATCAACCAATGGTTTGATGTCACTTTGACTGAAGGACGTAACCGTGAAGTTCGCCGTTTATGGGAGTCGCAAGGGATCCAGGTCAGTCGCTTGATTCGTATTCGCTACGGCAACATCAGCTTGTCAAAACAGTTGCCACGTGGTGGCTGGCAAGAGATGGCATTGACAGACGTCAACTATCTGCGCGATTTGGTTGGTTTGCCGCCGGAAACTGAAAGCAAAATCGAGCAGCACACTCAGCGTCGTCGAATGAAAACCGCTAAAATTCGTAAAGCGGTTAAACGTTTCTCAGGACAGCCTTCAAGCCGCCGTCAACGGCATGATCGATAAAAATCAATAAAGGAACAGCGGATGAAAATTCAGCAACTACGCTATATCGTTGAGATCGCCAACCAAAATTTGAATATTACCGACGCAGCCGAAGCGCTGTACACCTCGCAGCCGGGTATCAGTAAGCAAGTGCGGTTATTAGAGCAGGAGCTAGGGCTTGAGATTTTTGAACGTAACGGCAAACACATTAAAAGCATTACTACCGAAGGACGCAAAATTATTGCCATTGCACGCGAGTTGCTAGCAAAAACCCAAAGTATTAAAGCGATTGCCGATGAATATACCCGTCCTGATCACGGCGTTTTGCGGATTGCGACCACCAATACTCAGGCACGTTATGTATTGCCTAAAGTGGTTGATCGATTTTTAAGCCGTTATCCGGACGTCAGCCTGCAAATTCATCAAGGCTCACCAACACAAATCTATGATGCGCTGCTGTCGGGAGAAGTGGATCTGGCTATTACCACCGAAGCGCAATATCTGTTTGAAGGCGTGGTACTGCTGCCTTGCTACAATTGGAACCGTTCAGTGATTGTGAAACGCAATCACCCTTTGGTCAATTGCAAAAATATTACGATTGAAGAGTTGGGAAAATATCCATTGGTGACCTATACCTTCGGCTTCACCGGCGCTTCCGATCTGTCACAGGCGTTCAGCAGCAGCGGTATTTTGCCGAATATCGTATTCACGGCAACCGACGCCGATGTGATCAAAACCTATGTACGTTTGGGATTGGGGGTTGGCATTATGGCATCGATGGCGCATACTCAGGAAGATACGGATTTGGTGGCGATTGATGCGTCACATCTGTTTAAACCGAGCAGCACGCAAATAGCCTTTAAACGAGGCTCTTTTTTACGCCATTATATGTATGATTTTATTAATTATTTTTCAGAGCACCTAACCCGACCGATGGTCGAACAGGCGGAGCGATTGCCGAATAATCATGCGATTCAAAAATTATTCGCTGATATTGAATTAGAAATGCGTTAAGTTAACATGAGAAGAGCAGGGCGAACTTTTTCTTTGCTAATAACATCATTTGCATATAAATCGTTCATTAAAATTGGGGTATTTCTTACCCCAATCATTTCATTACAGTTTGCCTTTTATCATTAGTCTACAAATTCCTGACACTTCGTGTAGCCTATCTGCAAAATCATTATAATCATTTTCAAATTCTCTAACTACATATAGACCAATATCAATTTCATTTAACTTAAATCTGTCATTCTCATTTCTGAGTGCCTCAAGAATATATTTCAACTGATTTCTTACTGAAACTATCGGCTGCCAGGTTGAATTATTTTGTAAAATTTCGAACGATTTTTCCAATGTATATACAACAATATCTATTGCTTTATCTTTTATCATTATTTTCTATAACCAAATTCTGCTTCGCTAAAATAAAAACTGCCCGGGAGCGGTTATAGTTTTAAGAATTTACAATATTTTTTAGCCATTGCGGAATTAATGATTTTTCTCGTGGAAATTTATTTAAATCGTCGATATATTTTTCTTTGCTTGGCGCATAAGTAAACTCTGGTTTTTCCTCATATTCAAAATGAGTTTGAAATTGTCCATTATTTTTAACGGTAAAATATGCAGTAAACCATGCACCTTTGTCAGAAGACATAGAATACATTTCTTCCCTTAAATCTTTAAATAAAAATGTTAAATCCTCATCACGAGTAACCTGCCCTTGATTTTTAGGATTAAAATAATTATGCTGTTCTTCTGTGGTGTAAAACGCAGTAATTTCAACCATTTTGTTTATAACAAACGCATTCAGTGTCATTGAATCCCATTCAACATTAGAACCAATATTTTTTACTGCAATTTCAAGAATTGAATTAATTTATTTGTTCTTTCCATTTATCGATATTCTTCTTTATAACAATTATTAACATCTTTATCCATTGGGATTAAATCATCTTTGCCTCCAGAGCCTCCAAATTGGTCTCCAATTAAATGCCTTCCATGATCATTATCTAATCTTCCATCATTTTTTCCAACCGTTTTCTGGTGATGTACCACCATCATCACTGTCTTTGGTTTGATACCTCCATCTGCATCGCCTTTTACTTTGCCGTGGGGTTCTACAATATGGTTGTTACTACCACTTTTTTTGCCACTCGGTGTCAATAGCATTACGGCAGCTACCCAATCCTGCGCTGTACCGCCAGTTGTCAATATACTTTTTACGGCGGCTACGTCGCCAAAGGTAGATTCTTTTACACCTTTGGTAAAATCGTTTACACTTTAGCTTGCAACTGATCTATATTGAGAGGAATATCATCATATATAGAATCAAAGTAACCTTTTATAGCGAAGCTAATACCTTCAATTGAAGCATTATTGTCATCGGTGAAGTTGGGGCTATAAACATCAATCCCTAGTTTTTTAGAACCGAAACCTACATAATCTTCTACCGTCAAACTATCATATGTACTTAACAACTCAAATAATTCTTGACTAGTCAAACTAAACAAATTTTTTTTATCAAAAATTAACTCATTCTCGAGGTTTGGTACAAAAAGGACATAAAACAATCGGTTATTATGTTCATTATAGTATGCAAGTAATCCTTCATAATCATCAATAATATAATTGTTTATACCGTGTTGTTTTTGTTCTGTCCCTTTTAAACGAAGATTAATCAGTTGAATAATATTACTGCGTTGTTCATTAAAAATAAAACTCCCAACCGAAACCAAAGGTTTAATTATGTATTTCATGTTTTATAATAATTTAAAATATACCATTCTTTTTATACCACTCTCTCAATTGCTCAATTGCATCATCATATTTATCACCAAATTTATCTTTTATGTCTTTAATATCCATATCAAAAGCTTCTTCAAATTTACCCTGTTCTATTAATTATTTTTGTTTATCTCTATAATTTTTTGAACCTTGAATATTATCCCAAGAAGCAGTCTTTTTATGATCTGGAGTTATCATTGTTATAGCACCGCCATTTCCACTTTTGGGAGTAGTAGAATCTTCTTTTGGTGGTATCGGTGCATCTCCACCATCTGCAAAAGCTTCACTGTCTCCTTTTTTAGCATTGGACGCATCTAGCGCATGACTTCGTGCTGTTGCACCGCCATCATCACCATTTTTTGGTTTGCTATCCCCATCAGTATCGCCTTTGTCATGCGGTTCTACAATATGGTGTTACCTTAAAATAAAACCGCCTATTGACGATTGGAGTAATTATTCAGGGGAGTATAAATTCTCTAAAAATGTTTTTAACGATGGTGAAAGAAATTCCATACCTTGCAAGGGCAAGTGTTCAAATGCACCATAAGCCTGCTTTATCCAATCTTTGTTTATCGTGGTTTCGGGATAGCTTTTTTGGATGAACAACACATCTGATACATTACCGGTAGATTACCATCTGTCATATTGTCTCAATTTTTAAAGATTCCTGAATCTTGGGAATCAATAAATTGAATACCATATATTTGATTATCAATACAAGCAGCTTTAAACTCTTCATTGCAAAATAATCTATTATGATAAAACCAATTATCAATCATAAACACATCTGAGTCTACTAAATTTGAATTTATTTGTAGTTCCCAAGATTTTTTCAAAACACCTTTCTTATCAAAATCTATTTTTGATTTCGAATAGTCAATAACATCTTTATTGTTAAAGAATTTTAAATAAAAATACTCTTTTGTAGATGCAGATTCTAGTTTCTTATTTAAAATTATCAGCTTTGTGAAAACAAAATCAGGGACTTTGAATCTATTAAGTAATTCCAGCATTTCTTTTGAAATAAAAAAACCTCCTGAATCAAATCTCAAATCAAAGGAGTATTCTTTATCCCTCGTTATGAACCACAATGTTGAAGGTAATTCAACCTCTTTATTAATTTCATACCTCCAATCACCTGAATCGGTTGGTAAAGGCTCAAACGGTTTTTTTATATTCAATTCCGAATGCAAAATGCCTTCTTGTAAGCTAATTGGTGCTTTTTTTTCTTCTTTTTCAAAAATTGCAAAATATTTTCCCATAATTATGATAACCTTCCACAAGGTGTTTTTGTACTAATTTTTCCGCTCTTTATTTTCTTTCTTAAACTTTTCTACAATGATTCTACTTGTCTTTTCGCTTCATCTGGTGAAATTATACCACTATTCAACCTAGCCTCTATTTTACCAAGTTTTTTTTTCCCCGCTGGCGCGAGCATCTTGCTCGTGCCTTGCCTATAAAATTACAAAAAAGTTATCTTCTGCAATAGTTGGCTTATTGTAAAGTGTTTTATCGTTATTGGCACAAGCGGGACGCTTGCGCCAACGTAGGGGAGCTATCGCCCACCTTTATTTTCTTGATTTTCAAGCGCTTATTTTAAAAACAACACATCTGATACTTAACCTTATTATGGCGTATATTCTCCAATATATTTGAGTTGATTAAAAACCTCGGCCTGTTCTATTTCTCTTGTATCGCCAGAATAAAACAAAACGGCGTTTCCCTCTCTTATACCTAATGATAAACAATCGTGGACTAACAAATCTCTACTACCTGCTCCAAGAGGAGTTTTCTTTGCTAATTCTTCAACACTTACTATTTCACTAAAAAGTGGAATTATACCTATGAAATCAGGGTCATATTCTTCTTCTATATCAGAACAGAATTTACAATTGTCCTCATCAAAATAACTGAGGTAATCATCTTCGCTGCCATTGAAGGCACCAATCCAAACTTTAATTTTATTCATAATTTCTATTTTATTTACAATCTAATCTCATATGAGCTTTATGATGTTTTGCTATTATTTTCTTTGCGTGTGTTTTAGATTTTGCATTTTTTAAATCTTTTACCCCCGCTGGCGCGAGCATCTTGCTCGTGCCTTCGTAAGCTTACCGTCAAGCGCACAGTTCATAACTAGAGACTTCTGCTGCTAACTGTCGTTTAAATTCACTAGGGGGTAAATTCCCCAGTGATTCATGGGGTCGTTCCTCGTTATAACTTAACATCCAAGCCCAACTGAGCTCCCGCACTTGAGCTAACGAGGAGAACAAATGCGGGTCTAGAACTTCTGTGCGATAGCTACGATTAAATCGCTCTATATAGGCGTTTTGGTTCGGTTTGCCAGGCTCAATATAACAAAGCGTGATGTTATTCGCTTCACACCAATCAATAAAGACATGTGAGGTCATTTCACTGCCATTATCCACACGAATCATTTTAGGCAGCCCTTTTTCTGCTTTAAGCTGCTCCAAGGTTCTCACCACTCTGGTTGCTGGTAGCGAGGTATCAACCACGATATCTAAGGCTTCCCTGATGCCTTCATCAATGATATTCAGTACTCTGAAACGTGTACCGTTATAAAGTGCATCACTCATAAAGTCAAAGGACCAACTATAATTCGATTCGGCAGGAACCGCTAAAGGAGCGGGCTTTCGTTCTGCTAACCGCTTTTTAGTACGACGTTTTTGATTTAAATTCATTGCACAGTAAATACGCCATACTCGCTTAAAATTCCAGACTTGACCATCCAATCTCAGTCGATAAAAACATTTCCAGAAGCCCCAACGAGTATGCGTTGGCTCCTGAATAATCGCATTGAGGGCATCAATAATCGGCTGATCCCGTTCAAGACGCGGCTGACTTGGGTCAGGCCGGTACCAACTGCGACGAGAAAGGCGTGTCAAACGACACGCTTTGGAAATCGAGAGTAAACCCTGCTCAACCAAGTGCTGAGCCGCTTCTCGTCGTCGCTCCGGCGTTAAAGCTTTCCCAGCAAATCCTTGATCGCTGCATTTTCCAACGCTAACTCAGCGTACATTTTCTTTAGCTTTGCATTTTCTGCCTCTATATCGCGTAAGTGTTTTAAATCAGACGCCTCTAAGCCACCGTACTTGCTTTTCCACTGGTAATACGTTGCACTGCTAATGCCGTACTCCCGACAAATATCGGTTACTTTGGCACCTTGCTCAGCTAATTTTAAAATGCTCACTATCTGAGTTTCTGTAAATTTTGAACGTTTCATGATTTCCTCCATCAAGATGATGATGACAGAAATCTCTGATTTTAGCTTGTGCCTTTTTAGGGTAAGTTTACGCCTTGCCTACAAAATTACAAAAAAGTTATCTTCTGCAATAGTTGGCTTATTGTAAAGTGTTTTATCGTTATTGGCACAAGCGGGACGCTTGCGCCAGCGTGGGGAAACATCAAGGTAGACTATGGTTCACCTTGATGTTATGTCCTTGTTTTTAAATTTCCCTTGATAACTAATGGTTTATGCTTATGTGTTTTATATAACAACACATCTGATACATTACCATCTGGAACATTACCTCAATATGCCTCATCTTCCGTTATCATACCATTTATAAACTCTTCAAGTGAATTTGCTATTAAAATTATTCTATGAGTGGAATCTTCTTCCTCTAAATTTGCAAAATATATTGCACCATTGTTTACATCATAACAAAAGGGAAAACCACCCCAATCAATTGAAAAAATTATATAACCATTAGGTATTAATTGTTTTTTCAATACAAAATCAATTGTATTTTCTTCTAATAGTTGATCGCCTTCACTACGCTTATATTTGATTGGTAAAAATGTTTTAATATTATAATCATTTTCATCAGAATCTATAAAAATCGATTTATCTTCTTCTATTTCTCCACCGTTTGAATTTAAATATAAGTTCTTTAAATCCTTTGGAAGTTTAATTTCTAATAAATCCTCTGTTTCTTTAATATCTTCCTCCGTTAAAGGTTTGGAAGAATTTACAAAATTATTTTTCATTTGTTTCTATTTACATTTTATCCAACCTTTCTCAGTAGCTATGTCTACAGCACGACCTTTCTTAGAATATTCGTCGATTCCAAAACGCTTAACGAATTGGTCTACAGAACCTTTATGTGGTATTGTAGCTTTATATACATTACCCTAACTAACCCAATTCCAATACTCGAGAGAAAGCTCTTTATCAATATCTTCACTAACTAATTGTGTTTTAGTATTATCGTCTTGAATAGATAAGCCAAAAGAATAATTACTTACACCACTTTCAATAGTACTTACCAACTTAAAAAGTGAAAGCTCAATACAATACTTTACTCCCTGTTGTAATTGACGAAACTGCTCAGTATCTAACGTTTTTATTAATTCCATTAGTGCTTTTTGTTCTTCATCTGGGTTTTTAGGAATTTCAACATTGTTTTTATAATTCGATATTATATCTAAACCAGTATCCCTACTTGTTTTTACTATTTTTCCAAATACTTCAATTAGATTATTTTCCATTATTAATACATTTTTAATGACAGGTTATTCCATATTTCTGTTTATTCATATCCTTTAGCTTTTCAATAGACGTTTCAGGTGCATTTGTATGTTTGCGTAACATATCAATATCATCTTGTAACAACTGTGTTGCTGTCATTTGAGAGCGTGCTACTTTGTTTTGAGATTGTAGTTTTGTTATTGTAGCATGCTCAGCATCGGGTAACCTAATTGCCGGAGCATCTCCCGCTAGCGCGAGCATCTTGCTCGTGCCTTGCCTATAAAATTACAAAAAAGTTATCTTCTGCAATAGTTGGCTTATTGTAAAGTGTTTTATCGTTATTGGCACAAGCGGGACACTCGCGCCAGCGTGGGGCTGTACTAACAACACATTTGAAACACTATGATTTACCGTTTGTACTTTAAGTAGCTTATTTTTGATTTTTTTATTACTCTTGCTACCTTAATACCTTGTCAAAGAACATCTATTTTTGTTTTTTTTTGTGTTGTTAAACTTTTGATTTTCAATATCTTATTTTATTAACAACACATCTGATACATTACC
>VDHG01000017.1 GCA_006228005.1 Testudinibacter crocodili | reverse complement strand
GAGACAGCGGTTGTAGAGCGCTTGACTGAATTCAGCAAACTGCTCTTCATCGATTGCCAGCCGTAATGCAATCCGCTGTGCGAATTGCTGCTCGATAATCTCGACTTGATACTGTTTCACCAATTGCTGCACCAGCTTGATCTGTTCATAATCACAGCGGAGCGCAAAGGCTTGGCGTTCGATTTTTTCTAGGGTGTTGAGCAATTTCAACGCCTGTTGCACGCCATTGCCGTAGGCGCGCACCAAACCGCCGGTGCCGAGTTGAATGCCACCGTAATAACGCACCACCACCGCACTTATCTCGCCAATGCCACTGCCGAGCAACACATTCAACATCGGCTTGCCTGCGGTGCCGGACGGCTCGCCGTCATCGGAAAAGCCCAACTGCTGCGAATCGTTTGGTCTGCCTGCCACGGCTGCCCAACAGTGATGACGGGCGCTGGGATGCTGCTGTTTAAGCTGCTGCCAAAACGCCTTCGCCTGTTCGATTCCCGACGTTGCTTGCAGATAGGTGATAAAACGGCTTTTTTTAATCTCTTCGCTAAACTCGACCGCACTTTCGGGGATTAAATAACGCATTGTTGCTGTTTCAACTCTGTTTGTAAAGCATTAGCCGCCAAGTGCGGTCAACGCCTGTTGCGTCAGATTTTCTACACCGCTCGCCCTGATCACAATATTATCTTCAGTACGGATGCCGCCATAGGCGCTAAAATACTCAATTTTTTGCCAGTTAAAACGGTTGCCAAGCGGATGATTACGCCACCGCTGTAACAACAGCGGAATAAAATACAGCCCCGGCTCGACCGTCAGCACCATATTTGGCGCTAAAGTGCGGGTACAGCGCAAACTCGGGTAAACCTCCGGTGGCGCTTTGTGGGTACCACGCTGATTCTGCTGAAAGCCCGCCACATCATGCACCTGCAATCCCAAAAAATGTCCCAATCCGTGCGGAAAGAAACTGCGGTTAATCCCTTCTTCAAAAATCTGCTCCGCCGGCAACTGCACCAGCTCAAAATCCTGTAGCATCTGAGCAATCATCTGCTGCATCATGGTATGGTAACTCAGGTAATTATACCCCACTTGTATTTGTTCAATCAGTGCCAGCTTATTGTGTTCTAACACCCGAATCATTTCCGCAAATTCATCATTGGGATTGAAACTGTAGCTGCGGGTGATATCCGAAGCATAACCCAAATGGCTGGCACCGGCATCGAGCAAGAAACTCAAACGCTGCGCTGGATTTTGCTGTTGCAACGCGGTGTAATGCAGCACCGCGCTATGTTGGTTGATCGCCACAATATTGGCATAGGGCACATTCAAGTCCGATTGTTGACTGGCTTGCAGATACGCCAGATTGATCTCAAATTCCGATTTTCCCTCGAAAAAAGCCGTTTGCGCTGCCTGATGTCCTTTTAAGGCGGCAAATTGCGCTTGGTATACACAGGCGATTTCATATTCGGTTTTGCTACTGCGTTGATAATGCAGATAATTTAGTGCTTTTTGCGGATTGATTTGGCGAAAACCCAGCGCCTCTGCCAACCGCACTTCTTCTCCAAAATACAAGCTATGCTGTGGATCGCCAAGATAGGTTTTGATCTCATCGGCATGTTTTAAAATCGTCCATTGAAATTCTTCTGTCCAGAACGCCTGCGGCGCAGGCTGGTGCAAATACCAATAATCGTCGGGCTGATAAAAATACAAGTGCGGTTTGTTGACGCCGTCCAGATATAGCCAACTGCCGCTGGCTTGCGGATGTGGCACAAAATAATTAAACAACGGATTGATTTTAAACGGTTTGGTCTGATCATCCAAAAAATAGCACTGTTCCTGCCCGGCATAAATCCAAATCCCGTCGGCATGGTTGGTTTGCAAAATATCCTGCACCACAGGTTGTAGACTGCGCAAATGTTGTTGAAAAAACGCCTGTTGCGAATTCGACATCAAAAACTCCTAAAATAAGGCTATCTGCGCTATTATATCGCCTAACACAAACAAATAAGTAAAAATTTATGAATCAAATCGAAATTAGTGAAACCTTAGACACCTTGGGATTGCGCTGTCCGGAACCGGTGATGTTGGTACGCAAAGCCATCCGCCATATGCAGGATGGCGAGATACTGTTAGTGATCGCTGACGACCCGGCAACCGCGCGCGATATTCCGAGTTTTTGCCAATTTATGGATCACACCCTGCTACACAACGAAAGTGCGGTTGCGCCTTATCGGTATTGGGTAAGAAAAGGGAGAAATTAGTCAGAAAAACTAAAAAGTAAATTTGCACCGCAAGCCTGAGCATAGCGTTGCAAGCTATTCACACTGGCTCGACTGGCATTACGCTCTAATTTACTGACTGCCGGTTGAGATATTCCCATTCGTTCAGCCACTTGGCGGCTATTCAAGCCCGCTTTGGCACGCATTTGTTGCAGCAATTCTTGCAATTCATCAGCTCGTTTTTCGGTTTGATATAATGCATTCACCTCAGGATCAGCGAGCAAATCTGCTTTAAGTTGTTGATATGTAATCGGCTTAATTTTCATCGGTCATTTCTCCTAAGCGTTTCAATGCAAGTTCAATTTCGAACAGCGGTGTTTTTGCGGTTTTCTTAATAAATGTACGCAAAATATAAATTTTTCGCCCTACCGCAAAAGCAAAAAATGTTCGTGTGATATTTTGTTTTCCCACCCGCAATTCGAATAGCCCATCACCGATAATATCCGTATCCGGATAACGTAACTGATTACCTAGTAACTCTAATTTATCCAGTTTAGCTAAAAGTTTTACTTTCATGATCGGCTCAAGTGCGGTTATTTCGACTACTGCCTCTGGGTGAAACTGTAGTTCAAACATACCAATATCCTATATATTTTTTGATAAGTATAACTTAAAGGTTAATATAACCCAAAGGCTATTTTTAAATATTACAGAGAATACACTAAAGCTGTTTCTCCATCATATAATGCGGCACGCCTTCTTCTTCGTAGCCGTCGCCATAGACCTGATAACCGCACTTTTGATAAAACCCGATTGCCGAATCCTGCGCCCCTAAAATCGCTCGTTGGCTACCATACGCTTTCGCTCGCTTTTCCATCTCTAACATCAAACGCTCACCCAGTTTTTTACCACGCAGCGATGGTAATACCGCAATCCGCTGTAATTTATACACGCCCTCAGCATACGGATAAATCCGCGCGGTTGCCAGTGCTTGGTTGTCAACGCTGTAAAGCGTCAGGTATTCACATTGCGCTTCGAATTCATCAATTTCAATCTCAATGGAGAAACCCTGTTCTTCCACAAAAACGCGTTTGCGAATCTGCAAACCGTCCAAATAAATCGGATCTTGTAATGAGTTTGTCCAACGGGCGTGGATCATCGTGGCTCCTGAAATGACAAAGTGCGGTCAGACCGCACTTTAGATTGAATGAGAATATCAATTTACCCGTTCGCACTGATTTTGGCAAATAGATCATCGTCAATTTTTGTTGCACGGGCATAACTTTCGCGAGCTTGCTGGCGGGCGATGTAGTCGGTGAAAATCGGTTTGGCTTCGATGACTTTAACCACATTGATGCCGAAATCCAGAAACTCCGCCATATACAGATCGGCAGTGCTAAAACGATCACCGCATAAAAAATCTTTCTGCTGCAAGGTTTGCTCAATCGTATTCAAACACTGTGCTAAGTTGCCGTAGCCTAATGCAATACGGTCACTCTCTTTTGGCGTTAGCTGTAATGCGACTTCCATCATTGCGGCTTCTAGCGGACCGGCAAGGAAAAACAACCAGCGGTAATAGACGCCGCGCTGTGGATCATTCAGCGCCGGTGCTAAGCCTTTTTGCGGAAATGCATCGGCAAGATAAACGCAGATCGCTGCACATTCGGTGATCACCGTATCGCCGTGCTTCAACGCCGGCACTTTGCCCATCGGGTTGATCGCCAGATAACCAGCGCCTTTCATGGCGCCAGTGAAATCGGAAAAGACCACGCTTTCATAAGGTACGCCGATCTCTTCCAACATCCAGCGAGCAGTTCGTCCACGCGACATCGGGTGGGTGTATAAGGTTAGTGATGACATTATAATCTCCCTTGATTCAATGATTGTTTGATTGCAAGCTCAATATAAGCGAAGCGCATGACAGTTTTTGTCAGCAGTGTTTATTAGCCACGAGTGCAGTCACCCAAGGTTTTTTGCCAGCGCTGCAACAGCAAAGTGCGGTCCGGTTGGTAGTGTTGGTCACTCAATTCAATCGCAAGAATCCGGTCGGGGCGGAAATGGCGAAACGCTTGGCGCAATTCACACCAAGCGGCGACCAGTTGCGCCTGCTCAAAAAAACCGATGGCGAACGGATAAATGATACGCTGCGAAGACTGTTGTTTTTCATCACGGTAGGTGAGTTTGACTTTCAGTTGTTGCTGAATCGCATGGCGCAGTTTGATAAATACGCCATCCAAAAACGTTGCCGGATTGTTGCTGTTGGCAATAAACAGTGCGCTATTTTGCAACTGTTGTGATAAGTGCGGTGGCAATAAGGCTGAAATTTTACTCAAGCCGTTTTCAGCCGCTTGGCTCAGTTCGCTGTCGGCATAGCGTTTGACCCAACGCATGCCCAGCACCAACGCTTCGATTTCACTTTCTGTCAACATCAGTTTCGACAGTTCAAACTCTTTGCGCAGTAGATACCCGATGCCCGCCTCGCCCTCGATATTGGCGCCTTGTGCACGCAAACTGTCGATATCCCGATACAGCGTGCGCAAACTGATATTCAGCCTTTGCGCCAACAGCGTTCCTTGCAGCGGATATTTATGCCCGAGCAGAATTTGCAGCAAGGTAAATAAGCGCTCACTTTTTGACATCCGATTTCCTTATGCCGACTAACCATCTACCAACTAAAACAAAAGTGCGGTCAGCTTTTGTCTGACCGCACTTGAGATTTACTTCGCTACCTTTAACTGTTGGTAGTAATTTTCATAGATAATCGCCGCATCACCAACATCATCCTGCCAGTAGCTTTTTTGCAGGATTTCCGCCGGTGGATACAGTGAGGTATCGTTGACCATTTCCGCCGGCAGCAGTTTTTGTGCTTCCAGATTCGGGGTTGGGTAGCCGATTTCCAACGCCAACTCTTTTGCCACCTCGGCACTGAGTAAATAGTTGATCAGCTTATGTGCACCATCTGGATTTTGTGAAGTGCTTGGAATGGCTAAGGTATCCACCCATAGCACCGGGCCTTCTTTTGGCCACAGCAGATCGATCGGCGCACCATCTTTGCGGGCAATATAGGCTGAACCATTCCATAGCATACCCAGATCGACTTCACCGGCGACAAACGCATTCGCCGGATTGTCCGAGCTGAACGCCAGCACGTTCGGGCGCAATTTCAGCAGCGCTTCGTAGGCTTGTTTGATCACCGCCGGATCAGTGGTGTTCGGATCCTGTCCCAATTTCAACAACGCGATATTAAAGATCTCGCGCGCATCGTCCAGCAACTGGAGCTGATCTTTATATTCCGGCTTCCACAAATCGCCCCAAGAGCTGATTTTGCTCGAATCTACCGCATCACGATTATAGGCAATGCCCGGTGCGCCCAAAATTTGTGGCAGCGAATATTGGTTATTCGGGTCGTAAGGTTTATTCAGCAAATTCGGATCCAACTCTTTTAATACCGGCAATTTGCTGTGATCCAATGGCATCAACATGCCTTCTTTGCGCATTTTAGAAACGAAATAGTTAGACGGTGCGATCACATCATAACCGCCGTTTTTGCCCAACGTTTTCAAGCGGGCATACATGGTTTCATTCGATTCCAAACTGGAAACAATCACTTTAATTCCGGTTTCTTTGGTGAAATTATCCAACAGCCCACTCGGCACGTATTCGGTCCAAGTGTAGAGATAAACCGTGTCGTTATCTGCTTTTGCCAGACTGTTGATCCCCAACATCATCATTGCTGCCGTGAAAAGTGTTGAGATTTTTTTCATAAATTTGATTCCTTAACTAAACATAATTATATCTAGGGGTCATCGTCCCCCTGCGTATTTTGTTTTTTATACTTAAGCCGATTTGGCTTGTTCATATTGTAAACGGTACTCTACCAAATCTTCAATAGTCACCACCGGATACCCATGCTGCTGCGCAAAATCAATAATCTGCACTGCTCGCGCCATACTGCCATCATCATTAGTGATTTCACAAATCACACCTGCTGGTTGATAGCCCGCCAGTAGTGCCAAATCAACCGATGCTTCGGTGTGTCCACGCCGTGCCAATACGCCACCTGCAGCCGCTTTCAACGGAAATACATGCCCAGGCCGATGTAAATCGCTCGCAACCGCACTTGGGTTGATCGCGGCTTTGATGGTGGTGACACGATCCGCAGCCGAAACGCCGGTGGATACGCCATGTGCCGCTTCAATGGTTACGGTGAATGCGGTTTTGTTGACGCTAGTATTGTCGTTTACCATTGGCGGTAAATCGAGCTTCTTGCAGCGTTCCTCGGTAATACACAAACACACGATACCGCTGCCGTAACGGATTAATTTTGCCATTTGTGCGGTGGTAATGGTTTCGGCAGGGAAAATCAGATCGCCTTCGTTTTCACGGCTTTCATCATCTAGCACTAAAACGCCGTTACCTTGCTTAAACGCTTCAATCGCAGCAAGAACACGTTGTTGGCTGTCGCCAAATTGGGTGAGTAATGACTGACTCATAGTAATTTCCTTTAATAAAAATAAATAAGTTAAATACCAGAATCAGGGCAATGGAAGACTGTTAAAACAGCAATAAAGTGCGGTTTGAATACAGCAAAAAGCTAACGCCGCCGAAACGATTCGCAGCGCTCACATTCTCTACCATCCAGACTGTTACTGTCGGCTTCGGATTCACACCGAATCTGCTAGACCTTGCACACATGGTACAAGCGCTCGTGGGCTTAAGGCAAATTGCAAACGCAACCGCACTTTTACCACCGGTGGGGAATTACGCCCCGCCCTGAGAATTGCGTGCTTATTATAGCGAAAAAAATCCTTCTGCCCAGTCTGTTCATATAAAAAAGTTTCCCTTTAATCAGCCCATTTCGTACAATAGATGCTACATTTATTAATCATTCAATCTGAAGATGGAGCACTGCATGCTAAATCCTAAAAAACTCGAACAATTTGCCCAGCAAATTCATGATGCCTTGCCGCAAGGGGTGAAAAATTTTGGCGGTGACGTGGAAGCTAAAGTAAAACAAGTTATCCAAGCACAATTAGCAAAACTGGATGTGGTCTCTCGTGAAGACTTTGAGGTTCAAACTCAGGTGTTGATTCGTACCCGTGAAAAACTCAGTACATTAGAGCAACGTTTACAAGCGTTAGAAAGCAAATTGGTGAGCGACGAAAGCCAAAGTGCGGTTGAAAGCGCGCAATCTACAGAATGACGATTAACTTTTATCCGGGAGCAAAATCATGACATTTGCCTACTTGCAGCAAAAACGAAAACAGCTGAATTTGAAAGTCACCGAAGTTTGTGAACAGGCAGGTGTTACGCGCGCTTACTTTAATCAATTGGTCAGCGGCAAAATCAAAAATCCCAGCGCAATTAAACTGCAAGCGCTGCATAAAGTGTTGAATATTACTGAACTCGAAGATAAAAAAATCGGCGTAATTTTCGGCAAATTTTATCCGGTGCATACTGGGCATATCAATATGATTTATGAAGCGTTCAGTAAAGTCGATGAAATTCACGTGGTGGTGTGCACCGAAAGTGAGCGTGATCTCAAGCTGTTTTACGACAGCAAAATGAAAAAAATGCCGACCGCACAAGATCGTTTGCGTTGGATGCAGCAGATTTTTAAATATCAGCAAAAACATATTTTTATCCACCATTTGGTTGAAGACGGCCTGCCGAGTTACCCAAACGGTTGGGAAGCATGGGCAGCACGGGTTAAACAACTTTTACAGGATAAAAACGTAACCCCGACCACGGTCTTCAGCAGTGAGCCACAAGACAAAGCACCGTATGAAAAATATTTAGGCTTGCAGGTTAATTTAGTTGATCCGGAACGTAAATTTTTCAACGTATCCGCCACCAAAATTCGTAATCACCCGTTCCATTACTGGAAATTTATCCCGAAAGAGGTGCGCCCGTTTTTTACCAAAACCATCACTATACTAGGCGGTGAAAGCAGTGGCAAAAGTGTATTGGTGAATAAGCTGGCGACGGTATTCAACACCACTTCCGCATGGGAATATGGACGTGAATATGTGTTTGAGCAATTGGGAGGGGACGAACAAGCAATGCAGTTTTCCGATTATCCGTTAATGGCAATCGGGCATTTACGCTATGTCGATTATGCGGTGCGCCACGCCCATAAAATTGCTCTGATTGATACTGATTTTATTACCACACAGGCATTTTGTATTCAATATGAAGGCAAAGCACACCCGTTTTTGGATTCAATGATTAAAGAGTATCCGTTTGACATTACTATTTTATTGTCTAATAACACCAAATGGGTCGATGACGGTTTGCGCAGCCTAGGTGATCATAAATCGCGCCAACGCTTTCAGGAGCTGTTAAAAAAATTATTGGAAAAATACAAAGTGCCGTATATTGAAATTGAATCGCCAAGTTATTTGGAACGTTATAACGCTGCCAAAGAGATTGTCGAGAAAATTTTAAATGAAGAAGATTTGCCGGGTTTGCAACTAGATAGCAACAGGGAGCCCTAGCCATGTTGTTATTTGCCGGCGATCCTCATGGCAGCTATGAACATCTTTTTCCTTTTTTACGACAGCAGGAAGAGCAGATTGCGTTGATTATCTTAGGTGATCTGCAATTAAGCGATTGCAGTATCTTAGAAAAACTGTCGCAATATTGCGAGCTATGGTTTATTCACGGCAATCACGACAGCAAAACCGTTGCGGCTTTTCAAGCCCTGTGGGGAACCGAATGGAAAACCCGCAATTTACACGGGCGGGTTGTGGAGATTCAGGGAGTTAAAATTGCAGGACTAGGTGGTGTGTTTCGCGGACAGATTTGGATGCCACCAAATAAACCGCTGTTTTTTGACCCGATTCATTTTTGTCAATATTGTCCGCAAGATAGAATTTGGCAAGGTGGGCTGCCGCTACGCCACCGCACGTCGATCTTTTTATCTGATATTGAACAACTCGAACAGCAACAAGCGGATATTCTGATTTGCCATGAAGCCCCAAAACCGCATCCGTCCGGTTTTCAAGTGATTAATACGCTCGCTGAAAAAATGGGAATAAAAAAGATTTTCCACGGTCATCATCATGAGAATTTTGACTATAGTCCATTTGCCAACCGCACTTGCTATCAAATTTTTAATATCGGCTTTCGTAGTTTAGCGACTATTGAGGGGCAATATTTGCTGCAGGGTGTTGATGATCGGTAAATTTGTTGTCTATCTTATGAATAGCAAATACAAAAAAGCTCACCGATTGGTGAGCTTTTATATTTGAACCAGTAATGATTATTCCGCAGCTGCCACTTCTTCAGTAACTTCAGGACGATCAACCAACTCAATGTAAGCCATTGGCGCGTTGTCACCTGCACGGAAACCACATTTCAAAATGCGGGTGTAGCCACCGGCACGTTGAGCAAAGCGTGGACCTAATTCATTAAATAATTTCGCAACGATTTCGTTGTCACGAGTACGAGCAAAAGCTAAACGGCGGTTTGCGACGCTGTCTGCCTTAGCTAAAGTAATTAACGGCTCAACTACACGACGTAATTCTTTCGCTTTAGGTAAAGTTGTCTTGATGATCTCATGACGAACTAAAGAACCTGCCATATTGCGGAACATCGCTTGGCGATGACTGCTATTACGGTTTAGTTGACGACCACTCTTACGATGGCGCATGACCTTATCCTTCTCAGAAAAATCTTAATCCATACCGGAATTAGTCTTCGGCAATACTTGCCGGAGGCCAATTCTCAAGGCGCATACCCAGTGATAGCCCGCGTGAAGCCAACACATCTTTAATTTCAGTAAGTGATTTCTTACCAAGATTAGGTGTTTTCAATAACTCCACTTCAGTGCGTTGGACTAAATCACCGATATAGTGAATTGTTTCTGCTTTCAAACAGTTAGCAGAACGAACTGTCAACTCTAAATCATCCACAGGACGCAGAAGAATCGGATCGAACTCCGGTTTTTCTTCTTTGACTTCAGGTTGACGGATATCACGCAAATCAACGAATGCATCAAGTTGCTCTGCTAGAATTGTTGCTGCACGACGAATCGCTTCTTCCGGATCGATAGTGCCGTTGGTTTCCATTTCGATAACCAATTTATCCAAATCGGTACGTTGTTCTACACGGGCAGCTTCCACATTATAAGAAATGCGATCTACCGGGCTGTAACAAGCGTCAACCAACAAGCGACCAATCGGACGATCTTCGTCTTGAACATGTTTACGCGCAGAAGCCGGGACATAACCACGACCACGTTGTACGCGAATTCGCATATTAATAGATGCGTTTGCATCCGTCAAATGACAAATCACATGTTCAGGATTAACAATCTCTACATCCCCATCATGGGTGATATCGCCAGCAACAACAGGTCCGATTCCAGATTTGCTCAGAGTCAGGAACACATCGTCCTTATTCTGTACTTTAACCGCTAGACCTTTTAAGTTTAGAAGCACTTCCAGAATATCTTCTTGAACGCCTTCTTTGCTGCTGTATTCATGTAATACACCATCGATTTCCGCTTCAGTCACACCGCAACCCGGCATGGAAGACAACAGAATACGACGCAAAGCATTACCTAATGTGTGGCCAAAACCACGTTCTAACGGTTCTAAGGTCACTTTAGCATGAGTCGGGCTTACTTGCTCGATATCAACTAAATGTGGCTTTAAAAATTCTGTCACAGAACCCTGCATTTTATCCTCTCTTTGCTTCTAAGCTCTATTATTTAGAATAAAGCTCAACGATCAGATGTTCGTTAATGTCTGCTGATAAATCAGAACGTTCAGGAGTACGTTTGAATACGCCTTCCATTTTAGCAGCATCAACTTCTAACCATGTTGGTTTTTCTCTTTGCTCTGCCAATTCTAATGATGCTTTGATACGTGCTTGTTTTTTCGATTTTTCACGCACGGCAACAACATCTTCAACAGAAACTTGGAACGATGGAATATTAACCACACGACCATTAACAACAATCGCTTTATGGCTCACTAATTGGCGAGCTTCAGCACGAGTTGCTGCAAATCCCATACGGTAAACAACATTATCCAAACGACCTTCTAATAATACCAATAAGTTTTCACCGGTATTACCTTTTAAGCGGTTAGCTTCTTTGTAGTAATTACGGAATTGACGTTCTAAAATACCGTACATACGGCGAACTTTTTGTTTCTCACGTAATTGACTACCGTAATCAGACAAACGCGCCTTACGGGCACCATGTTGACCAGGTGCGGTATCCAATTTACATTTTGATTCAATCGCACGGACACCGGACTTAAGGAATAAGTCAGTACCTTCACGACGGCTTAGCTTGAGTTTAGGACCCAAATATCTTGCCATTTTCTTTCTCCAACTATCCTATTACGCCACTAAACACGGCGTTTTTTCGGTGGACGACAACCGTTATGAGGAATCGGAGTCACATCAGTAATGTTGGTGATACGGAAACCCGCAGCATTCAACGCACGAATTGTTGACTCACGACCAGGACCTGGTCCTTTTACCATAACTTCCAAATTTTTCAAACCGAACTCTTTAACAACTTCGGCACAACGCTCAGCAGCAACCTGTGCAGCAAACGGAGTTGATTTACGCGAACCGCGGAAACCTGAACCACCGGCTGTCGCCCAAGCCAGAGCGTTACCTTGACGGTCTGTAATGGTAACGATTGTGTTATTGAAAGATGCATGGATATGTGCCACGCCATCTACGACTTGTTTTTTTACACGTTTACGTGCACGAACTGGTGTTTTAGCCATTATCATTTACCCCGATTATTTCTTGATCGGCTTACGAGGACCCTTACGGGTACGCGCATTAGTTTTAGTACGTTGACCATGTACTGGCAAACTACGACGATGACGTAAACCACGGTAACATCCTAAGTCCAACAGACGTTTGATGTTTAAGGTTACTTCACGGCGCAAATCACCTTCAACGGTAAATTTACCAACTTCGTCACGCAGAATATCAATCTGCTCTTCAGACAATTCTCTGATCTTTACATCTTCGGCAATACCGGCAGCAGCACAAATCGCTTTTGAACGGGTTTTACCGATTCCATAAATTGCAGTCAATGCAATTACAGTGTGTTTATGATCAGGAATGTTAATGCCTGCAATACGGGCCACTATGCACTCCTATTTACTTAAAGTTAATTGATACACTGATCTTGAAAAGCCCGTTTCAGGATACTCAAACAGTATATCAAGGACGAAATGAGCTGAGCAGTATAACTGCTCAGCTTGTTCATTGCAAGGAAAATTAAGGTTAACCTTGACGTTGCTTATGTCTTGGATCACTGCAAATCACACGGACAATACCTTCACGTTTGATAATTTTGCAGTTACGACACATTTTTTTTACGGAAGCACGAACTTTCATTGCTTTTCCCTTTTATCTCAATGGGCTGATTACTGCCCGAACCCTTTAAGGTTTGCTTTCTTCAGCGCAGATTCATATTGGGTCGACATTAAGTGACTTTGAACCTGTGCGATGAAATCCATAATTACCACGACAACGATAAGAAGTGATGTTCCACCAAAATAGAACTGCACATTCCAAGCCGAAGTCATAATATAAGGCACTAAACAAACAAACGTGATATATAATGCACCGATCAATGTCAAACGAGTCATAATCTTGTCAATATAACGTGATGTTTGTTCACCTGGTCTAATACCCGGAATAAATGCACCGGATCTTTTCAGATTATCCGCAGTATCTCTTGGATTATATTGCATTGCCGTATAGAAGAAACTGAAGAAGATAATTGCTACCGCATAAAGCACCAGATAAATTGGTTGCCCCGGCGCTAACAACAGAGATAAATTCGACAGCCACTCCATATTAGCACCTTGTCCAAACCACTGAGTTAAAGTGGCAGGGAACAAAATGATACTTGAAGCAAAAATAGCCGGGATAACCCCTGCCATATTGACTTTAAGTGGTAGATGCGAACTTTGTGCAGCTAACATATGACGCCCTTGCTGGCGTTTGGCATAGTTAACCACAATTCTTCTTTGTCCTCTTTCTACAAAGATAACAAAATAGGTTACAGCAAAGACAATAACTGCAATCAACAATAATACCAGTACATTCATTTGTCCTTGGCGCGCCTGCTCAATTGTTTGACCAATGGCAGAAGGCAACCCTGCGACAATACCCGCAAAGATAATTAAAGAAATACCATTTCCGATACCACGTTCAGTAATCTGCTCACCTAACCACATCAAGAACATCGTTCCGGTGACAAGGCTAACCACCGCAGTTACATAAAAGCCCAAACCAAGGTTTGGAACTAATCCGGGGATCATATTTGGCAATCCGGTTGAAATACCAATCGCCTGAATCGTAGCTAATACCAACGTTGAATAACGAGTATATTTGCTGATTTTGCGACGACCGGCTTCACCTTCTTTCTTTAATTCTGCTAATGCAGGGTGTACCGCAGTTAATAGCTGGATAATGATCGATGCTGAAATATACGGCATGATCCCCAACGCAAAGACTGAAGCACGACTCAAGGCACCACCGGAAAACATGTTAAACATGTCAATGATGGTTCCTTGTTGTTGATTGATCAACTGAGCTAATACAGCGGCATCAATACCAGGAACCGGAATAAATGAACCTATCCGAAAAACAATTAATGCTCCTAACAGAAACAGTAATCTTCTTTTAAGCTCACCCGTACCACCTTGGGTACTTTTTGCTTGATAACCTGGTTGTTTTGCCATTGATTAATTATTCCTCAACTGAGCCGCCAGCAGCTTCGATTGCTGCTTTGGCACCTTTAGTCACACGCAAACCACGTACCACTACAGGCCCTTTAACTTCACCGGCAAAAATAACTTTAGCAAATTCAATGTTATTCGAGATAACATTTGCAGCTTTCAATGATTCTAACGTCACATCACCGTCAACTTTTGCTAAGTCATTTAAACGAATTTCAGCTGAAACAAGCGCTTTACGGGAAGTAAAACCAAATTTTGGCAAACGACGGTACAACGGCATTTGACCACCTTCGAAGCCACGACGAACACCACCACCGTTATTACGGGATTTCTGTCCTTTATGACCACGACCGCTGGTTTTACCTAAACCTGAACCGATACCACGGCCAAGACGTTTAGCACTTTTTTTAGCTCCTTCTGCCGGAGATAGAGTATTTAAACGCATTCTCTTACTCCTCCACTTTAACCATGTATGAAACTTGGTTGATCATACCACGCACAGCCGGCGTATCGATTAACTCGACTGTGTGGTTGATACGGCGAAGACCAAGGCCACGAAGCGTAGCTTTGTGTTTCGGTAAACGACCGATTGAGCTACGAGTTTGTGTTACTTTGATTGTTTTTGCCATGATCAATTACCCCAAAATTTCATCAACGGTTTTACCGCGTTTAGCAGCAACCATTTCTGGTGATTTCATGTTTGCCAATGCATCAATTGTTGCACGGACAACGTTGATTGGGTTGGTTGAACCGTATGCTTTAGACAATACGTTACGAACGCCTGCAACTTCTAATACTGCACGCATTGCACCACCTGCGATAATACCGGTACCTTCACTGGCTGGTTGCATAAATACGCGAGAACCAGTATGAGTACCTTTAACAGGGTGCTGTAAAGTACCTTCTGTAATCGCTACATTAACCATATTACGACGGGCTTTCTCCATCGCTTTTTGGATCGCTGCCGGAACTTCACGGGCTTTACCGTAACCAAAACCTACGCGACCATTACCATCACCTACCACTGTCAATGCAGCGAAGCTGAAAATACGACCACCTTTTACTGTTTTAGATACACGGTTCACCGCGATTAGCTTCTCTTGCAGTTCACCAGCTTGTTTTTCGATGTTTGCCATCTCAAATTACCTCTATTAGAACTGTAGACCAGCTTCACGAGCAGCGTCAGCCAATGCTTGCACACGGCCATGATATTTAAAACCAGAACGATCAAAGGCAACTTTTTCTACGCCTTTGGCCAATGCTCTTTCTGCAATGGCTTTACCCACTACTGCTGCAGCATCTTTGTTACCGGTATATTTCACTTGCTCACTAATGACTTTTTCAACTGTTGAAGCAGCGGCAAGTACTTCCGAACCGTTAGGTGCAATAACTTGCGCATAAATGTGACGAGGAGTGCGGTGAATAACCAAACGGGTTACTCCTTGCTCTCTCATCGCATGACGTGCGCGAGTTGCACGACGGATACGAGCCAATTTCTTATCCATAGTGTTACCTTATTATTTTTTCTTAGCCTCTTTGGTACGAACGACTTCATCATCATAACGTACCCCTTTGCCTTTGTAAGGCTCAGGACGGCGATAAGCACGAATATCTGCAGCGACTTGACCAATAAGCTGTTTATCTGCACCAGTCAAAACAATTTCAGTTTGTGACGGACATTCAGCCTTGATACCTGCCGGCAATGCGTGCTCAACCGGGTGAGAGAAACCTAAACTTAACGCAATGCTGTTGCCTTTAAGTTGTGCTCTGTAACCTACACCCACCAATCTTAACTTCTTAGTGAAGCCTTCAGTAACACCGATAACCATTGCGTTAACAAGCGCACGAGCCGTACCGGATTGTGCATTCGCACTTTTGCCTTCATTACGAGGAGCAAAAGTCAGTGCACCATCTTCTTGTTTAACTTCAACTTCATTATGAATGGTACGCGATAACTCACCATTCTTACCTTTTACCGTTAATAGCTGGCCGTTAAGTTTAATCTCAACGCCGGCAGGAATATTAACGGGTGCTTTAGCAACTCGAGACATCTTCCTACCCCTCTATTAAGCTACGTAACAGATGATCTCACCGCCCAAACCGGCTTTACGCGCGGCACGGTCGGTCATCACACCTTGTGATGTAGAAACAACAGCGATACCTAAACCACCCATTACACTTGGTAACTCGTCTTTGCGTTTATAAATACGCAGACCAGGACGGCTGATACGTTGAATGCTTTCCACAACAGGTTTACCTTGGAAATATTTCAGTGTAATTTCCAGTTCAGGTTTAACACCTTCGGAAATTTTAACGCTATCAATATAACCTTCTTCCGCAAGCACATTGGCAATAGCCACTTTTAGCTTGGATGAAGGCATGTTGACCGCGATTTTGTTCGCAGATTGACCGTTACGAATACGGGTCAACATATCTGCGATTGGATCTTGCATGCTCATGTGTCTTTACTCCCATGATTCCAAATTAAAGTGGTTGATTACCAGCTTGCTTTCTTAAGACCCGGGATCTCACCGCGCATAGCAGCTTCACGGACCTTAATACGGCTCAAACCGAACTTACGCAATACACCATGCGGACGACCGGTTTGACGGCAACGGTTACGTTGACGAGACGGGCTAGAGTCACGTGGTAAAGTTTGTAGCTTTAACACGGCATTCCAACGGTCTTCATCAGAGGCATTGACATCAGAGATGATTTTTTTCAATTCTACACGTTGAGCGTAAAATTTCTCAGCCAATTTAACGCGTTTTAAATCGCGCATTTTCATTGATACTTTAGCCATTTGTAACCTGCCTTATTTACGGAATGGGAAGTTAAAGGCAGCCAGTAGTGCTTGACCTTCTTCATCTGTTTTCGCAGTCGTTGTGATAGTAATATCTAAACCACGAACACGATCCACTTTATCATAATTGATTTCAGGGAAGATGATTTGTTCACGCACACCCATGCTGTAGTTTCCACGGCCATCAAATGATTTCGCGCTTAAACCACGGAAATCACGGACACGAGGAACCGCAATATGAATCAATCGTTCAAAGAATTCCCACATACGTTCACCACGTAGGGTCACTTTGCAGCCGATTGGATATCCCTGACGAATCTTAAAGCCTGCAACAGATTTGCGTGCTTTAGTGATTAAAGGTTTTTGACCGCTAATTGCTGCCAGATCCGCTACTGCGTTATCCAGCAATTTTTTATCGGTCAGCGCTTCACCCACACCCATATTCAGGGTTATCTTTTCGACTCGTGGGACTTGCATGACAGATTTGTAGCCGAATTTATCTTTCAATTCGTTTACTACTTGATCTCTGTAATAATCATGCAGTTTCGCCATCGCTATACTCCAGTATTATTTAATTGTTTCACCAGTAGATTTGAAGAAACGGACTTTTTTGCCGTCTTCAATCCGGAATCCTACGCGGTCAGCTTTATTTGTTGACGGGTTGTAGATTGCTACGTTAGAAACGTCGATTGCCGCTTCTTGTTTCACAATACCACCAGCTTTACCTAAAGCCGGAACTGGTTTCTCATGTTTAGAAACCATATTTAAACCTTCAACAATCACTTTACCGTTAGGCAGTACTTTTGTTACTTTACCACGCTGTCCTTTGCCCTTTTCAGTGCTACCGGTTAGCATGATTACTTCATCGTTTTGACGGATTTTTGCAGCCATGACACTCTCCTTACACTACTTCCGGGGCCAATGAAATGATCTTCATAAACTTCTCTGAACGAAGTTCACGAGTCACCGGTCCGAAAATACGTGTACCGATTGGTTGCTCGGTATTATTGTTTAAAATAACACAGGCATTACCATCGAAGCGAATGACTGATCCATCTGGGCGACGTACACCCTTCTTGGTGCGCACAACAACCGCCTTTAATACATCACCTTTTTTTACTTTACCGCGAGGAATCGCTTCTTTCACAGTAATTTTAATGATGTCGCCAATACCGGCGTAACGACGGTGTGAACCACCTAGAACCTTGATACACATTACGCTACGGGCGCCTGAATTATCAGCAACGTCCAGCATAGTCTGTTCTTGGATCATATTAGTGCTCCGCTAAAATCAAAAAAACCCTTTCGGGACGAATCTGTTTACCCAATGCAAACAGGGTGCGGATTTTACCAAATGGCTAAAAGGAAAGCAACTGGATTTTATGTTTATTACTGAGATTTGGTGAGGTTGAAAAAACAAAAAACCGCACTTTAATACAAAGTGCGGTTTTTATTAGTTTCAAAACAATAATTAGATTACTGCTTTTTCAACGACACGAACCAAAGTCCATGATTTAGTTTTAGAAATTGGGCGACATTCGCGAATTTCTACCAAATCACCAACATTAACTTCGTTGTTTTCATCATGTACGTGTAACTTAGTTGTACGACGGATAAACTTACCATAAAGTGGGTGTTTAACCATACGTTCGATTGCGATGGTGAAAGATTTATCCATCTTGTCACTCACAACACGACCTTGTACTGTACGAATTTTATCAGTCATTACTCACCCGCCTTTGCGCTTAGAACAGTTTTAAGTTGTGCAATACTACGACGCACTTGTTTCAACTGATGGGTTTGTTGAAGCTGACCGGTGGCTGCTTGCATACGCAATTTGAATTGCTCACCTAACAAGTTAACCAATTCAGCATTCAGCTCTTCAACACTTTTTGTACGTAGTTCTTGAGCTTTCATTACATCACCGTTTTAGTTACGAAGGTTGTCTTGATAGGCAATTTCGCCGCTGCTAATGCAAAGGCTTCTCTTGCGATTTCTTCAGACACACCGTCCATTTCATATAGCACTTTACCCGGTTGGATCAAGGCTACCCAGTACTCAACGTTACCTTTACCTTTACCCATACGGACTTCCAATGGTTTTTCAGTAATTGGTTTATCTGGGAATACACGGATCCAGATTTTACCCTGACGTTTAACAGCACGAGTCATCGCACGGCGAGCCGCTTCGATTTGACGTGCGGTCAAACGACCACGACCAACTGCTTTAAGACCGAATGTACCGAAGCTGACATCGGTACCTGCCGCTAAGCCACGGTTACGTCCTTTGTGAACTTTACGGAATTTTGTACGTTTTGGTTGCAACATTTATTCAATCTCCTTACTTACGACCTTTGCGCGCTTTTTTAGGTTGCGCTTCAGGTTGTTGTTCTGATTGCATAACTGCAGCCATTCCACCAAGAATCTCACCTTTGAAGATCCATACTTTTACGCCGATAACGCCGTATGTAGTATGAGCTTCTGCAGTGTTATAATCGATGTCCGCGCGTAATGTATGCAAAGGCACACGCCCTTCACGATACCATTCTGAACGCGCAATTTCTGCACCACCTAAACGTCCGCTTACTTCGACTTTGATACCTTGCGCACCTAAACGCATTGCGTTTTGTACGGCACGTTTCATCGCACGACGGAACATAACACGACGTTCTAATTGTGAAGCAATGCTTTCAGCAACCAGACGCGCATCTAATTCAGGTTTTTTCACTTCTGTGATATTGATTTGCGCAGGAACGCCGGTAATTTCGGCTAATTTGTTACGCAATTTTTCAACATCTTCGCCTTTTTTACCGATAACGATACCCGGGCGAGCAGTGTGAATAGTTACACGAATACTCTTAGCCGGACGCTCAATATCAATACGAGCAACAGAAGCATTGGCTAACTCTTTGTTTAAGAACTTACGTACTTTGAAATCGCCTTCTAAGTTGTCAGCGAAATCTTGTGTATTCGCAAACCAAGTTGAACTCCAAGGTTTAACAATACCGAGGCGAATACCATTAGGATGTACTTTTTGACCCATTGCTATTCTCCTACTTGTCAGACACAACCACAGTGATGTGGCTTGTACGTTTTAAAATACGATCCGCACGACCTTTAGCACGTGGCATAACACGTTTCATGCTAGGACCTTCGTCAACGAAGATTTTAGCAACTTTAAGATCATCGATATCTGCACCGTCATTATGCTCTGCATTCGCAATCGCAGACTCTAAAACTTTTTTCACCAAAGCCGCAGCTTTTTTGTTGGTGAACGTCAAGATTTCCAGAGCTTGAGCAACATTTTTACCGCGAATTAAATCAGCAACTAAGCGAGCTTTTTGAGCTGAAGTGCGAGCGAAACGATGTTTTGCAATAGTTTCCATCTTTACTTCCTTCCTTACTTAGCTTTCTTATCAGCGGCATGACCGCGGTAAGTACGAGTCGGTGCAAATTCACCTAATTTATGACCGATCATTTCGTCGGAGATAAATACAGGAACGTGCTGGCGACCATTATGGACGGCGATGGTCAATCCGATCATTGTTGGAATGATCATTGAACGACGGGACCAAGTTTTAATTGGTTTTTTATCCCCGCTTTCCACCGCTTTCTCTACCTTCTTCAGCAAGTGTAGGTCAATAAAAGGACCCTTCTTGAGAGAACGTGGCATGGCTTATCCTCTTTTTATATTAAAATTATTTACCACGGCGACGTACGATGAATTTATCAGTACGTTTATTGTGGCGAGTTTTCTTACCTTTAGTTTGAACGCCCCATGGAGTCACAGGATGTTTACCAAAGTTACGACCTTCACCACCACCATGAGGGTGATCTACCGGGTTCATCGCCGTACCGCGAACGGTAGGACGAACGCCACGCCAACGGCTTGCACCGGCTTTACCCAGTACGCGCAGCATGTGCTCAGAATTTCCAACTTCACCGATAGTTGCCTGACATTCGGATAACACTTTACGCATTTCGCCGGAACGAAGACGCAATGTTACATAGTTACCCTCACGAGCAATAATTTGTACATACGCACCGGCTGAACGAGCAATTTGACCGCCTTTGCCTGGTTTTAATTCTACGTTATGTACAGTTGTACCAACCGGGATATTACGCATTGGTAATGAATTACCCACCTTAATAGGTGCTTGCGTACCCGCTTGGATTTGATCGCCTGCTGCCAAACCTTTAGGTGCTAAGATATAACGACGCTCACCGTCTTTATATAGCACTAAAGCGATATTCGCAGAACGATTTGGATCATATTCCAGACGCTCAACAACCGCCGGAACGTCTAACTTATTACGTTTAAAGTCAACGATACGGTAATGTTGTTTATGACCACCACCGATATGGCGGGTAGTGATACGTCCTAGATTGTTACGACCACCGGTTTTAGATTTAGTATCTAAAAGCGGAGCATAAGGTTTACCCTTGTGTAAATCAGGGTTAACGATTTTAACTACATGGCGACGACCAGCGGAGGTCGGCTTACATTTTACGATAGCCATTATTTTCTACTCCTCTGATTACTCTGCACTGTCAAGGAAGTCCAAATTTTGGCCTTCTTGCAAGGTGACATACGCTTTTTTCCAGTCGCTACGACGACCCGTTCTCGCACCATGACGTTTGGTTTTACCTTTAACAACGATAGTACGCACTGAATCAACTTTCACTTCAAACAGTTTTTCAACAGCAGCAGCGATTTCAATTTTGTTGGCTTCTTTAGCTACTTTGAAAACAATCGTATTTGACTGTTCGGCATTATTAGTCGCTTTCTCAGAGACATGTGGTGCTTTCAGCACTTTTAGCAAACGTTCTTCCAGAATCATGCCAACATCTCCTCAATTTGCTTCACAGCGTCAGCCGTAATAACTACTTTTTCAAAAGCAATTAAGCTAACCGGATCAATCGCCTGAACGTCACGCACATCCACTTTGTAAAGGTTGCGTGCAGCCAAGAATAGATTTTCATCTAAATCCGCTGTGATGATCAGCACATCTTCCAGTGCCATTTCTTTTAATTTTTGAACTAAAACTTTTGTTTTCGGGGTGGCAACTTCGAATTTCTCAACCACAACCAAACGGTCTTGGCGAAGTAATTCAGAAAGAATGCTCTTAATAGCACCACGATACATTTTTTTGTTCACTTTTTGGCTGTGATCTTGTGGCTTAGCCGCAAATGTCACACCACCTGAACGCCAAATTGGGCTTTTCACGTTACCGGAACGCGCACGGCCAGTACCTTTTTGACGCCATGGTTTTTTGCCTGAACCTGCTACTTCAGCACGAGTTTTTTGTGCACGAGTACCTTGGCGAGCACCTGCTGCATAAGCAACAACAACTTGGTGTACCAACGCTTCGTTAAACTCACGTCCGAAGGTAGTTTCAGAAACAGTCAATGCACTTTGTGCATCTTTAGTTACTAATTCCATTCCTATCTCCTAGACTTATGCTTTAGCTTTAACAGCTGGTTTAACAATTAAATCACTACCAGTTGCGCCAGGAACGGCACCTTTGACCAATAATAATTTACGTTCAGCATCAACGCGAACCACTTCCAGTGATTGAACAGTTACACGCTCAGCACCTAAGTGACCTGCCATTTTTTTACCTTTGAATACACGACCCGGAGTTTGGTTTTGACCAATAGATCCAGGAACACGGTGAGACAAAGAGTTACCGTGAGTAGCATCTTGAGTACGGAAGTTCCAGCGTTTTACTGTACCGGCAAAACCTTTACCTTTCGATGTACCTGTTACGTCAACTTTTTTAACGTCTGCGAAGACATCAACATTAATTTCCTGACCCAAAGTGAACTCTTCACCTTCGGTACGGAATTCCCATAAACCGCGACCAGCTTCAACACCTGCTTTAACGAAATGACCTGCTTCTGGCTTAGTTACACGACTTGCTTTTTTAGAGCCAGTAGTAACCTGAACTGCAGAATAGCCATCTGTTTCAAGGGTTTTCACTTGAGTCACACGGTTGGCTTCGATTTCGATTACGGTAACTGGGATAGACACACCGGCTTCTGTGAAGACGCGAGTCATACCAACTTTACGACCGATTAAACCAATCATTGTATTAACCTCTTACCTATTCCCTGATTAACCTAGGCTGATCTGCACGTCAACGCCGGCAGCCAGATCTAAACGCATAAGCGCGTCAACAGTTTTCTCTGTTGGTTCAACAATATCGACCAAACGCTTGTGAGTACGGATTTCGTACTGATCACGCGCGTCTTTATTAACGTGTGGAGAAATCAACACGGTAAAACGTTCTTTACGGGTCGGTAATGGAATTGGACCACGAACTTGAGCACCTGTGCGCTTAGCTGTTTCTACGATTTCCGCAGTGGATTGATCGATCAAACGATGATCAAACGCTTTCAAACGGATACGGATTCTTTGGTTCTGCATGAGACCAGAGCTCCATTATTAAAAATGAGATAACAAAAAACCGACACCTCGATTTTCATACTACTAATATTTGAAAATGAAGTGCGATTAAGCCTATTTTAGCTCCCCAATCGGGAACATTGTCAGCAACGACCTATTGCTGTCGCCCGTTTGATAAATGATTACATCAAACGACTTCCATCAAGAAAGTCCGCAAAGTCTATAGAAACATCGCACAGTTTGCAAGCACTTTTATCCGATTTTTTGCAAAAAGTGCGGTTCGCTTTGATAGAAAAAGCTATCTGTGATTCTTGAGAGAGATCCCTCTGTCTTCACTTTCCTTCAGCGATTAAATTTGTTATCGTTTGCGCAACTTCAAACCGCACTTTTGCCTTGCGATTGCAAGCCAATAAACCCAAGCTGAAAAGCGTTGTGCTTTTCATTGATATGACTCGTCTGCCGATAGGAAAACGCCGATGAAAATTGCTGCCAGCCAAGGCACAGAATTTGCCTTTTTGTCTGACTATAAAATCATGGACATTGATATGACCGACTTCACCAATGTCTGTGCTGTAGTCACCACGATTAAAGACCTGCCCGAAGTATGGGAAGAATTGGAACGGTTGGGCTTCCCGATTCCGATTTTCGCTGCGATTGAATACGGCGAAACCGTCCCCGACGAATGGTTAACCGAGCTTTACGGGGTCATCGAGTTGGCGGAAGATCAAAAATATTATAACGGCCAATTGATCAACGCCGCCGCCGCCGACTATATCGATACCCTCGATCCACCGTTTTTCCAAGCCTTGAAAGAATACACCGACTACGGCAACGCCGCATTCGACTGCCCTGGACACCAAGGCGGTCAATTTTTCCGCAAACACCCTTCCGGTCGCCGTTTTTACCTCTATTTTGGCGAAACCTTGTTCCGTGCCGATTCCTGCAACGCCGACGTGCGCTTAGGCGATCTCCTCATTCACGAAGGCCCGGCATTTCAGGCTCAAGCCCATGCTGCACGCGTGTTTAACGCCGATAAAACCTATTTTGTGCTCAACGGCACTTCGTCCGCCAACAAAGTGGCGATCGGTGCGTTGGTCAGCAAAGGCGACTTGGTGCTGTTTGACCGCAACAACCATAAATCGGTGCATCAAGGGGCGCTGACGTTGTGCGGTGCCATGCCGGTATATATGGAAACCACTCGCAATGCCTACGGTTTTATCGGTGGTATCCCGTCGCACTGCTTTGAAGAAGCGGATATCCGCACCCAAATTGCCAAGGTTGCACCGGAACGTGCCAACGATAAACGCCCATTCCGTTTGGCGGTGATTCAATTGGGCACCTATGACGGCACGATTTACAACGCACGCCAAGTGGTCGATCGCATCGGACATCTGTGCGACTACATTCTGTTTGACTCGGCGTGGGTCGGTTATGAACAGTTTATTCCGATGATGCGTGATTGCTCGCCACTATTATTGGAGCTGAATGAAAACGATCCCGGCATTTTGGTGACCCAATCGGTGCACAAACAGCAGGCAGGTTTGTCGCAAGCGTCGCAAATTCACAAAAAAGATAACCATATCAATGATCAAGAGCGGTATTGCAACCATAAACGTTTCAACAACGCCTTTATGATGCACGCCTCGACCAGCCCGTTTTATCCGCTGTTTGCCTCATTGGACGTCAACGCTAAAATGCACGCCGGCAAAGCCGGTAAACGGATGTGGCAGGAGTGTGTGCTCAGCAGCGTGGAAGTGCGTAAAATGCTGCTAAAAACCTGCAAACTGATTCGCCCGTTCGTGCCGCCGATGGTGGACGGCAAATCCTGGGAAAACCACAAATCGGAAGACATCGCCAACAATATCCGCTTTTTCCAATTTGCCAAAGACGCGCGCTGGCATGATTTCGACGGCTACGCCGAAGAACAGTATTTTATCGATCCGTGCAAGCTGTTGCTGACCACCCCAGGCATCAATATGGAAACCGGCGAATATGAAGAATCGGGTATTCCGGCGGCGATTTTGGCGCACTACCTGCGTGAACGTTCGGTAATTCCGGAAAAAGCCGATTTAAACTCGATTCTGTTTTTACTCACTCCAGCAGAAACCATGGCGAAATTCCAGCATTTGGTAGCGAACATCGCCCGCTTTGAAGAGCATATCCAAGATAACACCCCTGTGGTCGAAATGCTGCCGACGCTTGCCAAAACGTATCCACAATATAGCAAAATGCGGATTGGTGAACTGTGTCAGAAACTGCACAACTTCTACGCCAAACACCGCCTAAACGACTTACAACAACAGATGTTCCTGCGTGACGCCTGGCCGAAGATGCACATCACGCCGGAAGCCTGCCACAATGCGTTTATCCGCAACGAAGTGGAGTTGGTTTCGCTGGCTGAAATTGAAGGCAGAACCGCTGCCGAAGGTGCATTGCCTTATCCGCCGGGCGTGCTGTGTATCGTTCCCGGCGAAGTTTGGGGGGGCGCCGTATTGGAATATTTCCGAGCTCTGGAACAAGGCATCAACGAACTGCCGGGCTTCGAACCGGAAATCCAAGGGGTGTATCTGGAAGCCGACGACGCCGGCTACCGCCGCGCCTGGGCGTATGTGTTAAAACAATAACACGCTCAGTAAAAGGCGAAGTGCGGTTTGCCCGACCGCACTTTGCCTATATTGATCAACTTATTTAGCTAAAATTTAAAGCCCAATGTCATATTAATATTTCTTGGTGAACCGTAGCTGTGGGAATTAACACTAGTACGATAAGTTTTATCGAATAAGTTCTCTACATTTAGTGTTAAGGTCGCATTTTTGCTCAAATTATAGCGCAACATCAAATCCACTAATGCGTAGGATTTTTGAGTCGAAACTGCTTTTGCCTTCGCCGCTAACGCTGCACTGGCGCCATAATTTAATCCCCAAGGGGTTCCTTCATAAATTGTACTTTGCCAGCGTACTCCTGCGCCGACTGTCATACTACGCCATGCATAGCTGGTAAAAAGTTTAAATTGCTGAATCGGAATTTCAGGTGTCAAGCGTTGATTATTTGAGCCTTTTCCCTTGCTACGACTAAAACCAGCTGAAATTGCCCAATTATCTCTTATTTCTCCATTCACTTCGATTTCAAAGCCTTTTGTTTTTCCACTCGGATCAAAAGCGTAATAATCACAAGTCAACCCTCCGGGACTATATTGTTCACAGAAGCCGACATTCCGTTTTCGGGTTTCAAATAGTGCCAAAGAGCCGTTTAACCGCCCATCAAAGAACTCTGCTTTTAACCCGACCTCAATATTGCTGCCTTTTTCCGGATTCAAATATTGGTTATTTTTATCCCGTTTGGTTTGTGGTTTAAAAATTTGTGCATAGCTGGAATAAATTGAAAAGTTATCATTTAAATCATATACCAGCCCAATATAGGGAGTAACACTACTTTTAGTATTTTTCCCATTTTGGATATATTGAGTATCTTCTGTAATATTAAATCGAGTATAGCGTCCACCTAAGATCAACGCTAATTGCTCGGTTAAGTAAAGACGAGTTGCCGTATAAGCGCCGACTTGGCGAATTCTGTTAATGTCCTGCCCATCTGCCGTCCAAAGCGGCAACGGCAAAACCCCATTAAACTGCCCTAAATTATCTATCACACTCGGATCAAAAATACGATTGAGCCGCCGCCCATACCGTGGCTGATCATTATTTAAAATATAACCACTCACACCAACCATCACATCATGTTTTCTATTCCATAACGTATATTTTCCGTTTAATGACGCCATAAAATTATGTTGCCGAGGGCGTTCATCACTCTTTACTGTTGCGCCGGCTGCCATCGGTATGGCTCGATTGACAAAAGCCGACGCAGCAATGCCCGCGACTTGATCACGATGTCCTTTGGCATAACCATATTCTATTTTAAGCAACCAATCCTGATTAAAACGGTGCCGCAATTCGGTAAACAGATTTAAATTGCTATAATTAACATAAGAGCCATTAATCGTTGCATTGGAACGAGGTAAAGCCGGAATGGCATTACCGTCCGTATCATATAAAACCAGCCCGAACATCGATGTATTACGATCACGCATGGATTGGTAGGTTCCGCCAATACTAAGTGTGGTATCCGAGCTAATATCCCATTCCGTGATGCCATAGATCATTCCATTACGATTTTGTGCGCGCTCACGAAAGGTGTCCGATCCCAGGTAAGACATCACCAAACGCCCACGCAAACTGCTATCGGCATTCAAACTGCCGGAAAGATCTGTTTCTACTCCGTGTAAATTAAAATCGCCTACCTTAAAATCTAAAGTTCCCTGAAAATGACGAGTTGGACGTTTGCGATGTAAACTAATCGTTGCACTCGGCTGTCCTGAACCGTCCATTAGCGCTGTTGCGCCGCGTAACACTTCAATTTGATCGTATTGCGCACTATTTAATATACTCCAGGCATTCGGTTCATCACCCGGACCTTTTCCACCAAAGGCAATATTATTTACCGGCATACCGTCTAATTGAAAATTTTGCACTCGATTACCGCGCGCATATAGCACCGTATAGCCGGTTTCTGTTGAGCCTTTTACATCTGCATACAATCCAACAGCTTGTTGAACCACTTTACTTAAAGAGGATAAATTTTGATCTTTAATCTGCTCCGCCGACACAATACTCACATTCTGAGGTGTTTGCCGCAGTGTCATGGCTAAACCTGTTGCCGTGCTGCTTCCATACGCACCATAACCTTGGTTATAGCTACTTTCTGTTATGATTGATGTATCGGTAACCGTAATCGTCTCTAGCTCTTGTTTGTTTTCAGCTTGAGCGATACAAGACAGCAGGCTTAATGCAACCGCACTTCGTTTAAAATAGCGTTGGCGTTTCAAAAATTTCATTAGATAACCTCAGATAAGAATCATTTATTTTTTGAAAAAGAGAACTATTCGTATAAAATCAAAAATATTCTAAGCTAAGTTCTTACTGGATAACACACCAAATAGGTAACTTTATCCCCCTTACCAGCAAATAAAACCATTATGAAAGCAAAATTTTACCAGCATATCGATCCCTCGCCAGAATTATTGGGTATTATGAATTATCGAGAATTTGATAATGGTCTCGCATGGAAACTTGCTCAGCTGCAATGTCAACCAAAACGATTCAGTGAACAGATTTTGTTTCACCCCAGTTTACGCTTGATTTTTACCCTTGAAGGACAAACACATCTCAATTATGCGGATCGAACAATTACCCTTAACCGCGGAGAGGGAGTGATATTGCCTAATTTAGGCTGTGAAATACAAGGTAATAAATCATTCTACGCCGGCTATCGACAAAAAGAGCTTGTCCTGTTTTTTGAACCAGAATGGATTGACAATATCGGTATTGATGAATCCCTATTTTTCCACTTAGAACAACGGGCAGCACCACATCAATTCAAAATAACCAGCAGTATAGAATTACTGATTCGTCAACTAATGCACAGTGAAGATCACCCGACACAGTGGCAAACACCGATTCAAAATAATTTATGTACGACTTTGCTGTTGGAAGTGATGCAGACACTTTTTCCGCCGCAAATAAACGGTCAACAGCAGAAAAAAATAGCCTCCAAACGCTTGGAGCGCTTACTCAGTTTATTACACAACGAACAAACAATAGATTGGAATATGAAACAAATCGCCCAACACTGTTGTAGCAACACTACAACCTTGCAACGTGAATTTAAAGCGCATTACAACACCACGATTATGAACTATCTACGCCAAATTAAAATGCAACGCGCCAAACACGCTCTTTTAGGCGGAGCATTAGTCAGTGAAGCGGCACAACTGGCAGGCTATCGAAAAATTGAATGTTTTAGCCGACAATTTTATAACCAATTCGGGATTTACCCGAGCAAAATTAAATAATATGCAGAAATCTCTATTTGTTTGGCTACTTTTCGGCACAACCTATATCAGCCAACACATCGGCTTCAGTTTTATGTCGGTGACCTTGATTGTTTTATTACGCCAACATGGTGCCTCTCTTGATGCCTTAAGTTTAATGCCACTTATCGTATTACCTTTTTCACTGCGTTTTTTATGGTCACCCGTTGTTGAACGTTTTGGACGCTCGGCACGTGGGCATTTTAAAAATTGGTTAATCCCGGTTCAATGCCTAATGATATTTTGCCTACTGACAATAACCATCATTAATCCCATTACCCAAATTTATACCTTATTCTTGGTATTATTGATTTTTGCTGCAATTATAGGTTTTCAAGACTTGGCACTTGACGGTTTGGTCTGTTCAGCCTTTTCACAAACTGAGCGCACCACCATCAATAGCATTCAAATCGGTAGCGGTATGTTAGGCAATCTCGTTGGCGGTGGATTGGTCATACTGTATCCACACTTAGAATGGCAAGGTTCAATCCTTATTTTATCCCTTATCTCCTGTATCCCATTATTTTTTCTCATTCGCTTCCAAGAACCGACTAAAACAAAAATTCAAACCTTACCGTTGAGGCAAGGCTGGTTTGAGCTTTTTCGATTTTGGCACGGAAAACTCACTTGGCTTGGAATGCTGTTTATTTACGCCATTGCCTTTTCCGGCGGATTCAGCATATTATCCCCCACCTTGGTCGACGGCGGTTGGTCAATGACAGAGATAGGTATGATGATGAATTACGGTGTTCTCATCGGTTTAGTTGCTGTCATCAGTGTTGTACCACTCAGCAAAAAATTCTGCCGTAAAAAGACTGTCCGTATCTTTACCGCACTTCAGCTTATCAGCCTTATCGCATTGTTACCTCTCTCTTTCGGAAAGACCGATACACTTTGGGCTTATCTCGCGGTTACTGCCTGCTATCTCAGTTTTGCCCCGATGTTCACCCTAAATAGCGCAATAATGATGGATTTGGCAGCTAAAAGTACAACCCCAACAATTGCTTACACCGTGCAAATTGCTGTCGCGATGCTGTTCTCTATTTTAGCATCAACACTTAGCCTTGCTACTGCTGACTATTTTGGATACTCAGCAACTGTTTTACTTTCAATCGGCGCCGCATTAATCACCTTGATGACTATGCCGTTAATTATTACAAGGATTACCGCATGAAAAGAACCCCTTTAGCTGACCAAATTCAAAAAATTGATATCATCGAACACGTCACCGAAGATCACTATCGAGAACTGCTTGCTATCAGCCGGGTATATTTAAATTCTGAAACTGAGACTGTTAATTTTATTGATCTTTTTGAAGAGGGAATGTTATTAACGATTCAATACGGTGATCAACAGAAAACGGATCTTATTCCGTTTTTAGCTACCGGTGAAATTCACCATAAAGTCCGACATCTCGCTATGACAGCAATCGAACGCTCTTCTGACAGCCAATCACAAGCTAAACACCAGTTTTTTGACGTGCTGCACAACCAAATGATAACCAAAAATATATGTCGGCTTACCCTAAAAAGCTCTCAACCTCTCCCTATTGATAAACCCGGTTACGCTTGGAACTTTAGCTTAACCACATTTGACCATATACCGGATATGGCAGAATTAAAAATAAATGAACAACGGCGTTATTACACCCTACGCCAAGCCAAAAAAAGCAGTGCAACAGTAGCCTTCAATGACATTGCGTTTGTCGATGTTTTTTTACACGGCAATACGCCCGGCAGCGTTTGGTCACGGAACTTACAACAAGGTGATATTATTCACAGCGCGGGAGACTACAACGAAAAAACAGATCATTTAGAACAGGGTAACACCGTGTTAATTGCCGATGAAACCTCACTGCCAACCGTAGCTTGGTTACTCGAAAATTGGAAAAATCCGCTACCGCCAACAGTAATTAGCATTACCCATCAAATCGAAGACCAAGACTACCTAAATAATAGTCAGCTCCCCGAAAATAGCCAAATTCATCATCTTCATTACTCAAACTGTGCCGATAACCTGCTCCAAATTTTAGAAACTATTCCACAAATTGATTCGGTTTGGGGAGCATTTGAGCACCACGCCGCTAAAATCATTCGCCAATATCTGCGTACACAACGCAAACTTGATGCCCGCCAAAATCGGGTAAAAGGCTATTGGATTGAATAGCGAGGTTTAGATATTTTCAAACCGCACTTTGAGTTGCCAAACTAAATTGCTATCGCATAAAGCAATTCAACCTTGCTCCGCTGCGCCATCGCTTCAACATAAGCCCGCACTTTTTCCGGCAACACCAAATCCTTAACAATGGTTAATGAACGCAAGGTTGGGAACAGGTGAATATCATCTTCCGACAGCGTGCCGTTGACCGCACTTTCGCTTTGAATCAGGGTTGCCAGTTGTGCCAAGTGCGGTTGCAGTTGCTGTAAATACAACGGTGTGTCGACAAGCAATTGATCAAGATCACCAACCCAATTGGTCATACGCTGGATATAGCGTTCTCTCGCCGATTCCGTTGCAATTTCAGCAAACGGGGCTTGGGTGAAACGCGGGATAATCAACGCTGAGACCAAATTTTTCACTGTATCTAACCACTCGGCAATCGCTGGATTGCTGGCACTGCTCAAGTGCGGTTTACCGTCCAGTTGATCGATATAGCGCACAATATCCATGCTTTCCGGCATAAAACTGCCGTCGGCTTTTTGCAAAATCGGCACCACTTTGCGCCCGACCATCTGCGTTGGCGTTGCAATATCGTCTTCCAGCAGTACCACTTTTTCCACCGCGATGTTTTTCAAACCGAAAATCATCGCCGCTTTGACACAAAACGGACAGTGTTGATAAATAAATAATTTCACTTTTGCTCTCCTTATTTCTAAATCGTGTATACCGCGAATAATCCGACTTACATAATAGCACTGCTATAGCATCAACGCCTATAGCACCCAAGCCAATATTCAGGTACAATCCGTCAATTAATTTGTGAATAAAAATTGGCATAGAGAACCCTTTTTAGATGAAAAATATTCGTAACTTTTCCATTATCGCCCATATCGACCACGGCAAATCCACGCTGTCCGACCGCTTGATTCAAACCTGCGGCGGCTTAAGTGATCGTGAAATGGCGGAACAGGTTCTGGATTCAATGGATCTGGAACGTGAACGTGGGATCACGATTAAAGCGCAAAGTGTCACCCTGAATTATCAAGCCAAAGACGGTGAAACCTATCAACTGAACTTTATCGACACTCCGGGACATGTGGACTTTTCCTATGAAGTGTCACGCTCGCTAGCAGCTTGCGAAGGGGCGTTATTGGTGGTCGATGCCGGGCAAGGCGTGGAAGCGCAAACCCTGGCAAACTGCTATACCGCACTGGATATGGATCTTAATGTGGTGCCGATTCTGAATAAAATCGACCTGCCGGCGGCCGATCCGGAACGAGTCGCGGAAGAGATTGAAGACATCGTCGGCATCGAAGCCGCCGATGCGGTGCGCTGCTCGGCAAAAACCGGTGAAGGTATTGAAGATGTGCTGGAAGTGATCGTCAAACAGATTCCGCCGCCAGAAGGGGATCCGCAAGCGCCGCTGCAAGCCCTGATTATCGATTCGTGGTTCGACAACTATTTGGGCGTGGTATCACTGGTGCGAATCAAAAACGGGATGCTGAAGAAAAACGATAAAATCAAAGTGATGAGCACCGGCATCTCTTATGGCGTCGATCGTTTGGGGATTTTCACCCCGAAACAGGTCGATACCAGCGAGTTAAAGTGCGGTGAGGTAGGTTGGATCGTGTGCGGCATCAAAGATATTTTGGGCGCGCCGGTCGGCGATACGCTAACCTTACAACATAAATCAGCGGACAAACCGCTGCCCGGTTTCAAAAAAGTCAAACCGCAAGTGTACGCTGGTTTATTCCCGATCAGTTCCGACGATTACGAAGCGTTCCGTGACGCTTTGGGCAAACTGAGCCTGAATGACGCCTCATTGTTCTACGAGCCGGAAAACTCAACCGCACTTGGCTTCGGCTTCCGCTGCGGCTTCTTGGGCTTGTTGCATATGGAGATTATCCAAGAGCGGTTGGAACGGGAATATGATCTGGATTTGATCACCACCGCACCGACAGTAGTGTATGAAGTCGAATTGAATGATGGCACAGTTGAACATATCGACAGCCCGGCAAAATTGCCGCCGCTGAACAATATCGCCGAAATCCGCGAGCCGATTGCCGAATGTAATATGCTGTTGCCACAACAATATCTGGGCAACGTGATTACACTGTGTATCGAAAAACGCGGCGTGCAAACCAATATGGTCTATCACGGCAACCAAGTGGCGCTGACCTATGAAATTCCGCTGGGCGAAGTGGTACTGGATTTCTTCGATCGCCTGAAATCAACCTCGCGCGGTTACGCCTCGTTGGATTACAGTTTCAAACGTTTCCAAGCGGCAAACATGGTGCGAGTGGATATTATGATCAACAGCGAGCGGGTCGATGCGTTGGCACTGATCGTACACAAAGATAACGCACCGTATCGCGGGCGTGAATTGGTGGAAAAAATGAAAGAATTGATTCCACGCCAGCAATTCGATATTGCGATTCAAGCCGCTATCGGTAACCATATCATTGCCCGTTCCACGGTGAAACAGTTGCGTAAAAACGTGTTGGCAAAATGCTACGGCGGCGATGTCAGCCGTAAGAAAAAGCTGTTGCAGAAACAAAAAGAGGGTAAAAAACGCATGAAGTCATTGGGTAACGTCGAAGTGCCGCAAGAGGCGTTTTTAGCGATTTTACATGTTGGCAAAGACAAATAAGGAAAGCGAATGTCAAAATTTTTTCTGCCGATTCTGTTAGTCAGCGGTTATATTTTATGGAAAGTATTGGACAATTTAGCACTGCCAAATACCTTTTCAATTCTATTGATTATCTTCACTCTGATCGCCGGGGCAACGTGGTGCTATAACCGTTTTTCTGCCGAACCGAAACGCCAACGCCAAATCGCACGGCTGGAGCAACGCAGCGGCAAAAGCTTAAGCGAAGAAGAACGGGCGCAAGTCGAGCCGATTTCGGAAGGCAGCGAATTTATCGCCTCCTTATTTCCGGTGCTGGCGATTGTGTTGTTGGTGCGCTCTTTTCTGTTTGAACCGTTCCAAATTCCGTCTGGCTCGATGGAACCGAGTTTGCGCATCGGTGATTTCGTGATTGTGGAAAAATACGCTTACGGTATAAAAGATCCGATTTTCCAAAACACCTTGATTCCCGTCGGTGAACCGAAACGGGGCGATGTCGTGGTGTTTAAAGCCCCGCCGCAACCAACCGTTGATTACATCAAACGTGTCGTCGGGCTGCCCGGCGATCATATCAAATATGATCAAGCCAACGGTACGCTGACCGTGACTCCGGCAAAGTGCGGTTCTGCCGTTTGTGCGCCGGAAACTTACCAATACAGCGATGCCAAAGCCAATCCAGACTTTTTCTATCACGGCAATGCACAAATCGAGATGAGCGAAAAAGGGGCGGTAACGCACCAAATTCTACTCAATCCTGTACGTTTCTATTATGATGCCGCTTATTACAAACAACAAGGCAATCCGCCTGGCGAATGGACGGTGCCGGAAGGCGAATATTTTATGATGGGCGACAATCGTGACAACAGTGATGATAGCCGTTTCTGGGGCTTTGTGCCGGAAAAAGCACTCGTCGGCAAAGCCAGTTGGATCTGGTTGAGCCTCGATAAAAAAGCCAATGAGTGGCCAACAGGCATCCGCACCGAACGCCTGTTCAGCCAGATTCCTTAGGGAAAACTATGCAAGATCTCGATAGATTACAACGTAAAATCGGTTATCAATTTCAAAAAATCGATTTATTGAAACAGGCGCTGACCCATCGCAGCGCCGACAGTCGTCACAATGAACGGTTAGAATTTTTGGGCGATTCAATTCTGAATTTTATTATCGGCGAAGCGCTGTTTAAACAGTTTGAAAAAGTCGATGAAGGTGATCTCAGCCGGATGCGCGCCACGCTGGTGCGCGAAAAAACACTGGCGATTTTGGCTCGGGAATTCGAGCTGGGCGATTACCTGCGCTTAGGGCAAGGCGAATTAAAGAGCGGTGGCTACCGCCGTGATTCGATTTTGTCCGATGGCGTGGAAGCGATTATCGGCGCGATGTATCTGGATCGCGGCTTAGAAAACATTATGCCGGTGGTGCGTGACTGGTATAAAACGTTCTTGAAAGAGATCAAACCCGGCGACAATCAAAAAGACCCAAAAACCCGGTTGCAGGAGTATCTGCAAGGCAACCGTCAACCGCTGCCGGAATATGAAGTGATTGATATTCAAGGCGAAGCACACAAACAACTGTTTAAAGTCGAATGTCGGGTCAGCAGCCTCGATAAAGTCGTGGTCGGACAGGGTCAAAGTCGCCGCAAGGCTGAACAATCTGCCGCCGAAGCGATTCTGAAACAACTTAATTTAACCCAATAGGCAACTTTATGAGCGAGCTAACCACAGAGACAACCACAGAAACAACCGATGAAAACCAGCAAACCTATTGCGGCTTTATTGCAATTGTCGGTCGCCCAAATGTCGGCAAATCGACCCTGTTGAATAAATTATTAGGACAAAAAATCTCGATCACCTCACGCAAAGCGCAAACCACCCGTCACCGCATTGTCGGCATTGATACCGAAGGCGCTTATCAAGCTATTTATGTCGATACTCCGGGGCTGCACATTGAGGAAAAACGTGCCATCAACCGTTTGATGAACAAAGCTGCCAGCAGTACGATCGGTGATGTCGATCTGATTTTCTTTGTGGTAGACGGTACCCACTGGACCGACGACGATGAGATGGTGCTGACCAAGTTACGAGCCGCCAAAGCGCCGGTAATTCTGGTGATCAATAAAATTGATAATGTAAAAAATAAAGACGAAATGCTGCCGTTTATTACTCAGTTAAACCAACGCTTTCATTTTAAGGCGACAGTACCTATTTCAGCACAACGTGGCAACAATGTGCACCAGCTGAAAAAAATTGTACAGCAATCACTACGTCCAGGACTTCATCACTTTCCAGAAGATCACATTACCGATCGTTCTGAGCGGTTTATGGCATCTGAAATTATTCGTGAGAAATTGATGCGCTTTATGGGCGAAGAGTTGCCATATTCGGTGACGGTGGAAATCGAACAGTTTAAAACTAACGAGCGTGGCACTTATGAGATCAATGGTTTGATTTTGGTGGAGCGTGAAGGGCAGAAGAAAATGGTCATCGGCCATCAGGGGCAGAAGATCAAAACGATTGGTATCGAAGCCCGTGCCGATATGGAAAAGCTATTTGATAATAAAGTCCATTTGGAGCTGTGGGTGAAAGTCAAATCCGGCTGGGCAGATGACGAACGTGCGCTGCGTAGTTTGGGCTATATCGACGAATAATCAGACCGCACATTGAATACCAATTGTTTTTACAGTTGGTATTTTTTTATCTATTTTCGCCGATAGTGATCTTGCTTGGTCTTTTATCGATTATTTGACGTTTAACTATCGCTGTTTCGCCCAATGACACCCAACTTTCTTTGCTTGTGCAAAGAAAGTTGGCAAAAGACAAACGATTGCGTTTGCATGTTGCCTTTGGCAACAGCCCGAAGGGTGAGCGAAGCGAATAAACACACCCTATTGAACTGCTGTTCTTCGCTCAGTATGAATTTGCTTGACGGAAAATTTTTAATTCGCCCGCATTGCGGGCAGACTCGCTACGCTCAAACAAAAAAATTTCCCTACAAATTTCATACCCACTCAGGCAGTTCATAAGGGAACCGGCAACACGCCGTAGCGTACAAGGTTTTAAACCGCACTTTAATTAATAACAGCACGATATAGTTAATGCTCTAAACTACTAGATGAAATAACAAACGCAGAAAATTTTTTATTAACAACCTAAGGTAATCTGTAAATGAACAAACTACTCTACTCCGTTGAAGACAAACCGCCCTTTCTGTTAAGCCTATTGCTGGGAGCACAACATTTGCTGGCGGCGCTGGGCGGAATTATCGCCGTGCCGTTGGTGATCGGCAATGTGCTGCAACTGCCGAGCAGTGATACCATTATTCTGGTCAATGCGGCACTGCTGATTTCCGGTGTGGTCACCATGATTCAATGCCAAGGTATCGGACCTATCGGTATCCGTCTGCCTAGCGTGATGGGCACCAGTTTTACCTTTGTTGCCGCCGCCTTGGCAATTGGTTTTAGCCAAGATGGGGTTGCTGGGATTTTAGGGGCGTCGCTGGTCGGCTCGTTGGTGATGATTATTGGCAGCTTCTTTATGCCGACCATCCGTAAGCTATTTCCACCTGTCGTCACCGGTACAGTAGTGATGATGATTGGCTTGAGTTTGATTCCGGTGGCAGTCGATTGGTTTGCCGGTGGGCAACGTGGCGATGAGCAATACGCTTCACCGCAAAACCTGGCGATGGCATTTTTTGTGTTAACCATCGTGGTGATTCTGGTGCAATGGGGCAAGGGCATTTTCTCGGCGGCGGCGATTGTGATCGGTATGTTTACCGGGTATCTGACCGCACTTTTACTCGGTTGGATCGATTTCAGCGGTGTGCAGCAAGCGGAGGCATTTGCACTGCCGCAACCGTTGCATTTCGGTTTGGCGTTCCCGATTTCAGGCATCATCGGCATGAGCATTGCCTATTTAGTGACCATCGTCGAATCCAGCGGTAACTTTTTGGCGCTCGGCAATGCGACCAAAACCGAGATTAGCGGCAAACACCTGCGTGGCGGGGTGCTGTGCGACGGTTTGGGTTCGGCGCTGGCTGCGGTGATGTCCACCACACCATTTTCGTCTTTTTCGCAAAACATCGGCGTGATTTCTCTGACCGGGGTTGCCAGTCGTTATGTGGTGACCATTACGGGAGCGTTATTGATGCTCGCAGGGCTATTCCCAATTTTCGGCGCGCTGATTGTCTCAATTCCGCTGCCGGTATTAGGCGGCGCCGGCTTGATGATGTTTGCCATGATCATCGCCGCTGGCATCCAGATGTTGGATAAGGTGGAGCGCAACAAACGCAACGGTTTGATTATCGCCATCTCCATCGGCTGTGGTCTAGCCGTCACCACCCGCCCGGAAATTTTGGACAAACTGCCATCGTTCGTAAAAGAGATTTTCGGCTCCGGCATCACCGTCGGTTCATTGTTAGCTCTCACGCTCAATTTGGTTTTACCACACGAGAAAGCCGAATAACGCCACCGGATTTCGCCGATGACGATTTGCTTTTTTTATCACTATCGCTTTTTCGCCTCGACGGCGACCATACTTTTCTTTGCTTGTGCAAAGAAAAGTAGGCAAAGACAAACGCTTGCGTTTGAATGTTGCCTTTGGCAACAGCCCGAAGGGTGAGCGAAGCGAATAAAGCACACCCTACTGAACTGCTGATCTTCGCTTAGTGTGAATTTGCTTAACGGAAAATTTTTAAGACTCGTCGCTTCGCTCCTCAAACAAAAGAAAAATGAAAGTGCGGTGCGGTTGGTTTTCAATTCCCCATCTGGAGTGCCTGAGCGTTTGCGTGAAGATTTCAAGGTCAATTTGTCGTGTCCGAAGTCTGCGCAGCAGGCAAGTTTACAAATTGACCGTAGAAATTAGCAAAGGCGAAGATCAGCACTACAATTGGGGGCGCCTTTCTTTTGCTTATCTTTTCTTTGGCGAAGCAAAGAAAAGTAAGTCGCCATCGGCGAAATCCGATAGTTAAATTTAAAATAAAAGATATAAAACCAAAGTGCAGTATGCTTCCCGCATAAAATCCTGTAAAATGCCCAGCCTTTAACCACCGTGGTTCGTAACCCTCCCACGCAAAAAAACTAGGACAAATTATGCAAAATAACACCAAAAAAGCGCTGGTAATCTTCTCCGGCGGACAAGATTCCACCACCTGCCTGCTACAGGCAATTCACGAGTACGGCAAAGAAAATGTCGAAGCCGTGACCTTTCAATACGGACAACGCCACGCAATTGAACTGGAAAAAGCGCAATGGATCGCACGCGATCTCGGCGTAAAACAAACCTTGATCGACACTAGCGTAATCAAAGCCATCACGACTAACGCCCTGATGGATCAAAGTGCGGTCATAGAAGAGAACGATGATATGCCGAATACCTTTGTCGACGGACGCAATGCACTATTTCTGCTCTATGCCGCGATTTATGCCAAAGGACAAGGCATTCACGACATCATCACCGGTGTGTGCGAAACCGATTTCAGCGGTTATCCCGACTGTCGCGATGTATTTGTCAAATCGATGAACGTCACCCTCAATCTGGCAATGGATTACAACTTCAATATTAAAACACCATTGATGTATCTGGACAAAAAACAGACCTGGGCGCTTGCCGATCAATTAGATGGCTTAGATTATGTACGGCAGCACACCCACACCTGCTATCTCGGCGTCGAGGGCGGTTGCCACGAATGCCCGAGTTGCAAATTACGCGAAAAAGGCTTGAATGAATACTTGACAGAAAAAGAGGCGCACCATGTTTAAAATCAGCAAAGAATTTAGTTTTGATATGGCGCATATGCTCGATGGACATGACGGTAAATGCAAAAACCTGCACGGACACACCTATAAACTGCAAATTGAACTCTGTGCACCGCTACTGACCGATCCGGCAAAGTGCGGTATGGTGATGGACTACAGTGATCTGAAAAATACGGTAAATGAGCTGATCATCAAACCGATGGATCATGCATTTATCTTCGATGAAAATAGCGAAAAAGAAAGCAAAGTTGCCCGCTTATTGCAAGAATTGGATTCCAAAGTGTTTGCCCTACCCTACCGCACCACCGCCGAATTAATGTCGCAATTTATTTTCCAACGGCTGCAACAAGCGGGTTTGCCAATTTCTGCTGTGCGTTTGTGGGAAACGCCGACTTCATTTTGTGAATACTCTTGTAACCAATAACGGACACCAAATGAGCAGCGAAATTCACTACAATATTGTTGAAATCTTTGAAAGTCTGCAAGGGGAAGGCTTCAACACCGGCATGCCAAGCATTTTTATCCGCTTCGGCAAATGCAACCTCGCCTGCCCGTGGTGTGACACCGACTACAATCGCTTTACACGGTGGACGTTGAACCAGATTATACAAAAAGTGCGGTCATACACAGCGAAAAACATCATCATCACCGGCGGTGAACCGACAATTCAACCAAAATTGACGGTGTTGCTCGACGAACTCAAAGCCGACGGCTATTTTTTGGCAATCGAGACCAACGGCTTAAAACCGACTCCGCCACAAATCGACTACATCGCCACCAGCCCGAAACGACTGTATCAACACAAATATCAGCAGCGTGGTATCCCGTTTGCACACGAAATACGGATCGTCAACGACGGCGACATTCTGCCGTTCTGCCAGCAGCTTGAACAACAGATGCAAGCTGATCACTATTACCTCTCGCCTTGCGAACAACAGGGCGAAATGAATTTACTGGATACAATTCGCAAACTGGGCGAACTCAACCAACGCCCCGAAGCGTTATCCGGCAAGCGCCCTAAATGGCAACTGAGTTTGCAAACCCATAAGCTAGTTGGGATTGAGTAAACACAACGTGCGGTTGGCAGTTATTTAAATTTATGGATAAAATGGTGCTGCCAAAACACAAATCGAAGATAAAATTAAACAACAGACCCTAAGGATATCGGATGCCCTACTCTCCGCCATTTCAGTTAACCCACAAAATGATAAGCCTAGTGGCATCTATTTCTGAATTACTGGGACGCTGGTCAGCGGGCAATCCTAACGGCTTAGTACCGATACTACGCCGAGAAAATCGCATCAGAACGATACAAGCTTCCCTGGCCGTTGAGCATAACACGCTAACCTTAGAACAAGTAACTGCGGTAATCGAAGGGAAAACTGTGCTAGGCACTGCAAAAGAAATTCAGGAAGTACACAATGCTTTCGCGGCTTATGAAGCCATACCACACTGGCAACCCTATCGTGCAGAGGATTTATTAGAAGCGCACCGTATGTTAATGTATGGACTGATTACTGATGCCGGCCAATGGCGTAACCAGGGTGTCGGTATTTATCGTGGTGAAAAATTGGTACATATGGCGCCACCGGTGACTCAAGTCCCTCGCTTAATGGCGCAGCTCTTAGCGTGGCTTGCCAATACCGATGCCCACCCGCTCATTGCATCCACTGCCTTCCATTATGAATTGGAGTTTATCCATCCGTTTAGCGATGGCAACGGACGCATCGGGCGTTTATGGCAAACCCTTATTTTAAGCCGTTGGCATCCATTATTGGCTTATTTACCGGTTGAAACTATGATTAAGCATCATCAACCAGAATATTATCGCCTTCTCAATCAAGCGGATCTTACAGCGGATTGTTCGACATTTATTGAATTTTTACTGGATACATTGCAATCTGCACTACAACAAGCGATTCTCACCGAAGCAATACCGATGAAAACGCAGGAAAAAACGCCGGTAGAAACGCAGGTAAAAACGCCTGAAAAAATTCTTCTATTATTGCAACAGAATCCCAACCTAACCCTATCCGAAGTCGCCAAGCAGATTAACCGCTCATCAAGTGCGGTCGAACGTGCGGTAGCCAAACTAAAACAGCAAGGCAAACTCACCTTTCACGGTGCCAAAAAAAACGGGGCTTGGGAAGTGAAAACAAAAGGATAAGCATGCTACTGATCATCAACAACCATGACTCTTTCACCTATAATCTGGTCGATTTGCTGCGGCGGATTGAGGGACTGGAGATGCAGGTGTGTGATACCGAAAACGTGGATTTAGACGCAGTGGTGGCATTTAGCCATCTGTTGATTTCGCCTGGGCCGGATGTGCCGTCGGCATATCCGCAATTATTTGAAGTTTTACACCGCTATCATCAGCAAAAATCGATACTTGGGGTGTGCTTGGGACATCAGACCCTATGTCAGTTTTTTGGTGGCGAGTTGTACAATTTGGCGCAGATTCGGCATGGGCGAAGTGCGGTATTGCGGCAAACTGACGACAGCTTACTGTTTAAAAACCTGCCACAATCCTTTAAGATAGGGCTTTACCATTCGTGGGCAATTAAAAATTTGCCGCCATGCCTGCAAGCAACGGCTGTCGATCAAGACGGCACGTTGCTGGCGATGCAGCACCGCACTTTGCCGATTTTTGGGGTGCAATTTCACCCTGAATCCTTTATCACTGAACACGGGGAGCAGATGTTGCGCAACTGGCTGGCAAGCTGACACAAGGATCAAATAATGATACGTTTTTTTTCACAACTATTGATTTTTCTCAAACTATTTTGGCACCGTTTTAATGAAAACAAACTGAATATGGCGGCGGGCTATTTGACCTACAGCACCATGCTGGCGCTAGTGCCGTTGATGATGGTGGTGTTGGCGATTTTTGCTGCCTTTCCGGTGTTTAACGAAGTCAGCGGGCAAATACAAAGTCTGATTTTTGACAATTTTGCACCGGAAACCGGTGGCGTGCTGCAACAATATTTAAACGAATTTGTCGCCAACTCGAAAAAAATGAGCGGTATCGGCGTGATCGGTTTGATCGTGGTAGCGTTGATGTTGATCTCTTCCATCGACCGCACGTTGAATGATATTTGGCCGAACACCAATTCGCGCACGCCGTTGTTTTCTTTTGCAATATATTGGATGATTTTAACCCTTGGCCCGCTGTTCCTCGCGGTCAGTCTGATTGTCAGTTCTTACATTTTTTCTATTCAATTTTTTAGCCATCAAACGGTGATGTCTTTCGGCACCAAATTGCTCAGTCTGGTACCGTTTATCTTGACTTGGCTCGCCTTTACCCTGATTTATACCGTGGTACCGAACACCAAAGTTAATCTGCGTTATGCGATGATCGGTGCGTTGGTTGCCGCCATCTTTTTTACTCTTGGCAAAAAAGGATTCACTTGGTACATGACTGCCTTTCCGTCTTACCAACTGATTTATGGCGCCTTAGCGACGCTGCCGATTCTGCTGCTGTGGATTCAATTGAGTTGGACTTTTGTGTTACTGGGGGCGCAATTGACAGCAGTGCTGGAAGATTTCCATTTGGTCCACACCGGGCAATTGGACTTGCATAAAGAGTCGCAAAATAAACAACAAAAACTATCCGAAGAGTTGCAACGTTTAACACAAAAAATTGCTACGCAAACTGCACCTGATAACGGAGAACAACAAAAAAATGATCGCATTGATTCAAAGAGTTAAACAAGCTTCAGTCAGCATTGAAGGACAAACCGTTGGTGAGATAAAGTGCGGTTTGCTGGTGCTGCTCGGCGTGGAAAAAGACGACAATAGCGAAAAAGCCAAACGCTTATTGGATAAAGTATTGGCTTATCGAGTGTTTGCCGATCAAGACGGCAAAATGAATTTAAATGTCAAGCAAGCGAACGGAAGCGTGTTAGTGGTGTCTCAGTTTACATTGGCAGCGGATACCAACAAAGGCTTGCGCCCCAGTTTTTCCAACGATGCATCGCCACAGCTGGCGGAACAGCTGTATGATTATTTCAGTCAACAGTGTAGCCAGCAGATCAACACCGCATGCGGAAGATTTGCTGCAGAGATGCAAGTCAGCTTAATCAATGACGGTCCGGTGACGTTTTGGCTGCAGGTTTAACAATATGCTATTTTTATTAAGGAAATCAATATGAAAAGAGTTAAAGGGTTTATCACTTCCGGCATTTTATTGCTGGTCAGCGCGCTGCCGGCACAAGCTGCTGAATCGACCAAGCCAGAACAACAGGTCAGTTTTTCAGTGCAAGTGTCACGCCAAGTAGAACGCGATATGATGCAAGTGGTGCTTTATGCCCAGCAATCCGGTAAAACCTTAAAAGAGGTCAGTCCGATTGTCACTCAAAAACTCAATCTCGCAGTTGAAGAAGCCAAAAAACGCCAAATTCAAACAGGCATGACCAACCGTCGTACCAATATCAGTTATGATAAACAAGGTAAAGCGAGCGGTTGGATTGATTACGGCGAAATTACCTTAGAGAGCCAAGACTTTACCGCACTTTCCGATCTGATTGCCAGCGTCAGCGAGCAATTGGCGGTACAAAATATCCGCTTTACGCTTTCAGACCAGAAAAAACAGAGCTTGGAAAAACAGATGACTGAAGAGGCATTGCAGGCATTTAAACAAAAAGCCGAACTGATCAGCCAAAATCTACAAACAAAGGGTTACCAAATTGCTAATCTGGATCTAGGCAGTCCGAGCGATCTAGGGGTAGACAGCCAACCGGTTTATTATGAACGCAAAGCGGTTTTCTCTTCCTCCGAAGCACCGAGCATGCAGGTGGAAAGCGGTTTAGCCGACTTGAAAATTCAGCTGAATGCCACCATTTATCTGAAAAATGACTAATTCATAGCAGGATTTGTTATAATCCTGCTTTCTATCCATAAAAAATTAAGGCGGAGTTGCCGATGAAAGTAGCAAAAAATGTAGTGGTCAGTATCGCATATCAAGTTCGTACTGAAGATGGTGTGTTAGTAGACGAAGCCCCGGTCAACCAACCGTTGGAATATTTGCAAGGGTACAATAATCTGGTTATCGGCTTGGAAAATGCCATCGAAGGGCGTGAAGTCGGCGAAAAATTTGAGGTGCGGGTCAAACCGGAAGAGGGCTACGGCGAGTATAACGACAACATGGTGCAACGTGTACCGAAAGACGTCTTTGTCGGCGTAGATGATTTGGAAGTCGGCATGCGCTTTATCGCCGACACAGACATCGGTCCGTTGCCGGTGGTGATCACTGAAGTGGGCGACGAGCATGTGGTGGTGGACGGCAATCATATGTTAGCCGGACAAGAGCTGCTGTTTAACGTAGAAATCGTGGCGACCCGTGAAGCAACACTGGAAGAGATTTCCCACGGTCATATCCACGCTGAAGGCGGCGGTTGCTGCGGTGGTCACGACAGTGATGAACAAGGGCACGGCTGCGGCTGCGGACACAACCATGGCCACGATCATCACGGACACGATCACCACCACCACGGTCACGAAGGGTGCTGTGGCGGTAAACACAAGCACTAATCTGCTTGCTGTATCTCATCGTAAACAGAAAGATAGCTACGGCTATCTTTTTGCATGTTGGGCACGCTAATATGCCAATGAAGCACGTATCTCTGTTCGCTACCGCACTTTATGTTAAAAGTGCGGTCAAAGTAATGATAAATTATATAATTCAAGTTTTAAGCAGGAGAATTTTTTATGCAACGACATCGACCACAGTGGGCAAAATGGCTTAGCATCACATTATTAACGCTACCATTTGCGCTGGCTGCCAACCTCACGCCGCCCCTGCCACAAAGCACCCTGATTGAAATCGCAGCAGAAAAACCGTTGGTCAATCAATGGCAGGACATCACCTATGCGCAACCGAAAGCCATGGGATACCCGCTGAATCTTAAAATGGACATTTTGCAACCACAAAGTGATACCAAACTGCCTGCCGTGCTGTTCGTCACCGGTGGCGGTTTTCTGATGTCGCCGAAAGCTAATTACATTCAACAGCGCTTGGCGATTGCTGAAGCCGGTTATGTGGTCGCCAGCATTGAATATCGCCATATTCCGCAAGGTAAATTCCCAGAACCCTTGCTGGACGTGAAATCGGCAGTGCGCTATTTGCGCGCCCATGCCGATGAATTTGGTATTGATAAAGATAAGATTGCGATTATGGGTGAGTCCGCCGGGGGATATTTTGCCGCATTAGCCGCCGCCACCAATGGTGATCGCCAATTTGATGTGGGCGAAAATCTGGATCAAAGCAGCACTGTGCAAGCTGCGATTGATCTGTACGGCTTATCTGATCTAAGCCAAATCGGCGCCGATTATTCGCCGGAAATACAAGCTATGCATGCTGGCGATAATGTCTCAGAGGCCTTGATGTTAAACGGAATACCGCCGTTTGCCAGTGGTGGTGCCGTCAGCGCCAACCCAGAGCTGGCAGCACAAGCCAACCCGATTAGCCATATTTCTTCCAATACGCCACCGTTTTTATTAATGCATGGCGATGCTGATATGCTGGTCTCACCCAGCCAAACTGAAATATTGTTTAACGCCTTAACAGAAAAAGGGATTTCAGCACAACGTTATGTGATTAAAAATGCAGATCATGCCGGTGTTTACTGGGCGCAGCCGCAAGTGATCAAGTTGATCATTGATTTTTTGAATCAACAATTTAAAAATACAGCCAAATAATCTTAGGGCACAGCGAGGCGGATATGAACATAAAAAACTTAAGTGGTTTGCAAAAAACCGCACTTGGTATCTCAACATTTTGCTTTTCAAGCATTTTCTTTTCAACCATGGGATTCTCTGTATCAGCCAAAGCAGAAATTAAACAGATTGAATCACAAATTAACCAAGTGACGTTATACCAACAACAAGCCAAAATCGAACGCCACGCTGAAATTGAATTAAGTAAGGGACAGCATGAACTGGTGTTTTCCGCCTTACCACTGCAATTGGACGAAGCGTCATTACAATTTAATGCCAGCGGCAGCAGCCCCTTAACCGTGCTTTCGATCGACAGCGAACGACACCCTGCCGAGCAGCACAGCGGCAGTGTATTACGCGATTTACAGCAACAAATCACTGCCCAGCAAGCCACCGTGCAACAACATCAAGATAAATTAGCAGAGTTGGACAACCAGTTTAATTTGCTACAATTGTTGCAGCAATCTCGCCTAAACAGTGACACTCAACAGAGCTTTGAAGATTTCGCTCGCCTACAGCAATTTTCTCGAACCAGCTACACCCAATTGAGTGCCGAAAAACGCGCCACCCAAACGGAGCTGGAAGCGCAACAACAAAAACTGGCGCAGTTGGAGCAGAACTACCAGCGTTTAGGCGGCGAGCAACAAAATATGCAGCGCTTGGTTCGTGTACAAATTCAGGCAGCAGCCGACGGCAAACAACAACTGAGTTTAGCCTATAATATTTTTAATGCCAGTTGGCAACCGCAATATCAGTTAAATTATAACAGCAAAAACAACCAATTAGATTTACAATATGGCGCAAAAATTCAACAAAATAGCGGAGAGGATTGGTCAAATGTCAAACTGATCCTGTCAAGCGCACACCAGATTGAAGTCGGCAACGTACCTGAAATTTCACCTTGGCTAATCGACTTCTACCAACCGCAACCGCTTGCCATCCCTCAAGCTGCCAAAGATAAGAAATTGAGCCTGCAAGGATTAGATCAGGCAGAAACGGCTATACAAGCAGAGCTGACTATGGCTGCTGCCCCGCAAACCGCTAAAGTGGAAAGCGGGATTGTTGCTTCCAGTTTCACCCTTCCCAGTGCGGTCAGTATTGCCAGCCAGCAAGGTAACCAAAGTGTGATCATTGCCAGTACAAGTCAAGAAGCGAAAGCGGAATATGCGTTTTATCCAGAATTTCAGGATAACATTCTCATCACCGTCAGTGGGCAAAACCAACAGGATTACCCGTTATTAGGCGGCGCATTACGTACCTCTTATAACGGCAGAATCGTCGGCTCCGGTTACCTGCCAACCCTATTGCCCGGCGAAGCGTTTAAGCAGTTAATCGGCGAAGATCAAACCATCAGCGTCAAAGCAGAACCAGTAAAACGCACCCAAGAAAGTGGCGGCTTGATCAACAAAACCAACAAAATACGCCTTGAAACGGGCTACACCCTGCAAAACAACCGCGCTGAAAGCGTTGATGTAGTGGTTTATGACCGCCTACCACAAGCTGTCAACCAAGCGATTAAAGTGAATATCTTAGCGCCAGACAGCAAAACCGCCACCATCGACGACAATGGCCGCTATCAACAAAAAATCACCCTCGCCCCAAACAGCAAGCAAACCATCAACAAGATCTTCACGCTGGAATATCCACAAGATCAAATACTGAGTGGGTTGTGAAATTATAAAAGTGCGGTCAGTTAATACAAAATAGCAGGTTGGCAAATGGTAACTAAATCAAACCTATTGCCAACCTTGGTTATGCTGATTAAGCCAAAAACCGTCCGATTACCTGCCCACCAACCAGAATCCAAGTCATCAGTAACGAGGTGAAAAATACCCCGAAATACAGATAGCCGGTTTTGAGGTAGCACCAATTATTGATCAACAATAATACAATGAATTGCGGAATAATTACCGCTAACATCATCATCCAACGTCCGCCAAATTGCGGTAGCCCGATGAGATCAAAACCGGGACCGATTTGCATAAAATTCGGTATAAAATGGAATAGCCACAAGATACATAAGCCACCAACAGCGGCGAAGACCACTTTTAATGTCCAGATTACCAGGGTAGATACCGCACTTTTCGCAAGCGGTTGTTTCATCTGTACGGTTAAAATCAAGCCGTTATAGATAAAAAAGAAGGCGAGAATCGGCAACCAATACACCAGAAACAGATTAAATCGCTCTGGGGTCAACGGTTTTAAAAACGGCCATAAAAACCGAAGTTCAGTCCCCCAATACCAATGGGCAAAACCGGCAAGTATATACAGCCAGCCGATTAAAACAACACTCAACGCTAAAAATCGCAGGATAATATTAGCAGTGGATAACTTATGCTGCTGACTGAAAATTCCGAATTCTACCAAGGAGATCTGCGGTGCGGTTTTTTTCCAAACAAGGAAAAAAATCAGATTTAGCACTGCACTGACCGCCAGCCAAGTAATAATACCGTTGCCCATTTCCAGCGGCATAAAAGCAAGATGAGCGGCAATCGGTTCATTGGCGCCACCCCATTGGGTCAACAGCGGATAAAGCACAAGCGTGGTCACGATATTAAGAATCGCAAAGCGCCACCATGTTTTGGTGCTGATTGCCGTTTTGGTGGTAACCGGCTGCGTAGCTGCACTAAAATACGGCGTTTGAAGCAAAGCATTAGCAACAAACAGGCTGGAGATCATTGCAAAGAAAAGTGCAAACAATCCGGCAACCTCCTTATACCAGTAAGTTTGCTGCGTTGGATCGATCCAGTGGCTTTTATCGCCGTTTTGCAATGCCGTATTGAACCATTCTATCGCCCGCTGATTGCTCTCTTTGGCGATCATCACGCCCAAATGTGTGCCTTCAACCAGATCTGCTCGTCTTGCCGAACCGTCAGCAAAATTGCCGTAGGTATAGCCCCACTTCAACGTTTCGCTTTCAGGCAAAGAGAATGCCAATAATCGAGTTGAATTATGGACTAACTCTTTCACCGGAAAACTTCTTTCGCGATAACCACCAATCTCCTCATATAATCCCTGCGTCAACAGATAGTTATGAATTTCCGGATCACCGCCATTGCTGCTTAAACCGTTGACCGCTTTATGATCGGGATTGAGTTTGGCGACCCGAATCGCATTCAGCGCGCCGGTTGAATGACCAAAAATGCCCAGCCTGTGTTGATCAACAAACGGCAGGGATTTTAAATATTGGTAGCCGTTGTTCGAGCCGCTCATATTTTTATTGCTGGTAGGTAACGTGGTTGAATAACCGTGCCCAAATTGATCGATCGCCAACACAACAAAACCCCGTTTTGCCAACTCCAACGCCCCAAAGGTGCTGGTTGCTTCTTTATCACTTTGATAGCCATGCAATGCCAAAAGACCCGGTGCCGGATTTTCAGCGGTTGCCGTAAGAGGACGATAAAGCTTTGCCGTCATTGGCTGCATCTCTTCGGTCATAATCTGAATTTGTCGCACATCGATACGACCGAAATCCCGCTCGATCAATGACGCCAAATAGGCAAAAACCAGCGTCAATATCGCAAACAGGATTGCGCCTAAAAACGAAGGACGGCTGGCATATCTATTTTTCATACGTTTCTCCTTACTAATTTAAGGTATAAGCTAAGTTGTAGTTTCAGCCAGCACCGTAACTTGCGCGCTATCTATCCCTTTTACCAGTAACGGCAGTGCAAAAATGCGCTGCAACTGCGGTGCATCAAGTTCAGCCAATTTCATATCTTCGATAATGCAAATGAAGTTTTCACTGAACATACCGAGCATAATCTGGTGTGCTTTCACACCATGCTCTGGATTCGCCGGAGAGGCGAGCGAGATAAAATCAAAACCGATCGCTTTCAGATTCGGGGCGTAGTCAATCAAATATTGTGCGGCATTAATACTGACTGCGCAGCCTTGCGCAGCATATTGCTGCGGTTGTTCAGACCGCACTTTTTCCAAGCCGGTACGAATTAGCAAACAGTCTGCTTGTTGAATTTGCAATAGAAAAGAGGCGAGATCCTCAACTTCAATGAGGCTGGCTTTTGCTTTTGGAATATCAAGCAGCAGCGGTTTCTGATAAATAAACTGTGCTAACGGCAGCTCCGAAATGGTTTTTCCGTTCGGATTGAAGTGATTGGGCGCATCAAAATGGGTGCCGAAATGGTTGAACAGATGGATTTTTGCACTGTTATACACCGCACCTTGCTGTGTGTCACTACACTTTTCGATACTCAGGGTTGGCTCACCGGGAAAGCCGGGATCATTGATATCCAGCGGATAAGAAAGCAGTTGATATGGCATAAATTACTCCTTTGTTTGCTTGAGAGTGCGTGTTTGTTGCAGTAACCAACGCTGTGCAGCCGGGCTATTGAATACGGCATCCCAGGTGTTGTGTGGATTATTATTGACAATGCCGTTATCTCCCGCCTGATCAAAACTGAATTCAGTGTATTTTACGGTAGGATTTTTCAGTTGCTGGCTGAGGATTTGGTAATTAATTCGCGAGCCGGCAACCGGCGAAACTTTGTCTTCTTTGCTGTGGAAAAACCAGATCGGCATATCGGCAAGCGCTGCAAGATTGTTGGCGCTGGCATTACCGTCAAGCCACTCTATGCTGTAGGCTTCACGCCCACTCATCAGTAATGCCGCGGCGAAAAAGTGCGGTCTGTCCAACAACAAATAAAGCGCACCTTCGGCACCACGCGATAAACCGACCAGATAAATCCGTGCCGGATCAATCTGTGGATGTTGTTGCAGCGTTTTATCAATCATCGTCAGCAACAACGCTCGACGATTTTCCGTCTGCCAATGAATACCGCCGCTCTGCCCTTGCTTCACATCATCAAAGGGATCAAACACGCTGCTATATTGTGGCGCAAGCACAAAGCCTTCTTCATATTGCAAAGTCGAAATAGCCCCTTGGCTGGAGAGTAATTGTGCGACATTGTCCTGCCCCAACTGCCCGGAACCATGCAGGAAAATGGTCAGTGGATACTGCTGCGCCACCGCACTTTGATGCTTGGCGTTATCAGGGGAAAAGTGCGGTTTATACAATTGATAATGCAATGTGTTTTTGGGATCGTTTAGAGAAACGTGATCCGCTGTAAACTGATCAAACCACAGATTATGCCTATTCTTCGCCTCCGCCGTTATGCTAATATTTTGTGGCGCAACGGTTTTGCCGTCGCTTAATTTAAGCAGCCCTTGCTGGGAGATATGGTATTGCAAGCGCTGTTGATAAAATTCAGGCACGCGGTTGCTTTGCACGATGTCTCGCTGAATAATTTCACCTTGTTCATTTTTGGCACGAAACGAGATCGGCTCACTATTTTCGGTTCTCAATGAATATAAATCAGCATTGTCATCTTCTTTATTCAGCTCCAAAATCAGGTAGTGACCTGATTTGGCTTGTGGAGATAAAGTCGGTTTATCCATGCCGTAGCTTCGAAGAATTTGGCGCTCGCCTTGTGCTTTTCCGTCCAACACCACTTCAATTTGATAACGCTTTTCCAACCCTTCGCCATTGAATAACTCATCTTCATATTCCAAGGCAAGCGCCGAGACTTTTTGCCCTTTGGCGGTTAATTCGGTGATCAGTTTGGCACTGATAATTTTTGATGGCTGCGGTTCGTCGGGAATCGTGGTGGCATCATTAGCCAATAACTGTGGTGACAATGTCAGGGAAAACAAAATGGCAAAATAGGATTTAAACATAATCGTGTCCTTTTGTTTGCGATCTTTTGCAGAAATTTTTATTGAAGAAGGGCAATAAAGTTTCATTGCCCTGTAGGAGAAAATTACAGCTTTTTATTTTGCAATTGAACGTAAACCAAAATAGCAGCCAGCACGCCCAACGGGAACACGAGGTCAAATACCGAGCCGTCTTGTCCCCAAACTAAGTTGGATAAAATCACGGCAGTTCCGCCAATAGCCCAAGCAATAGTGGTAGGAATCGACCAGACAATCATCTGTTTTTTCACATCGTTGATGCCCATCATACGATTAACCACCCAGAACAGGCTGTCATTGAAGTAACCGAAAAACAACGACCCCATGGTGGCGGCTTGCGCGGCAAGCAACATATTGACTCCTGGTATTTCAGCTAAAATTGGCGCTGAAATGGAGGCTGCGGTAATCATGGCGACCGTACCCGAACCTTGAATAAAACGGACTAAGGTTGAAACAATAAACGGAATCAGAATCGGCGAAATCGGTAAATTAGCCACTTGTTCCGCTAATTGTTGACCTGCGCCACTATCCCTTAATACTGCACCCAATGCGCCACCAGCACCGGTAACCAGCAAAATAATCCCTGCGGTTTTCACCCCTTCTTCCAAGTGAAGTGCGGTGCTATGTTTATCTGCATTGGGTAATAACGCATAGATTGAGACCAATACGCTCAGGGCTAAGGCGATAATCGGACTGCCGACAAAGGCGATGATTTGGTAAATGGTCGAATCTAAAATCCAAGCAAATTGATCCTGTTTTGCGATTAAATCGACTATCGCTTTGATAAAAATCAATGCAATAGGCAACACAATCGGCAACATGGAAATACCCAAGCCCGGCAGATTTTTCTTCTCTCTGCTTTCAATATAGCTGTCGTATTTTTCTTTTAATTCTTCATCGGTAAAAACTTGTTGATTAAAATCAGGATATTTTTTATCTAACCATTTAGCATAAAGCACAATACCGATGACCGCAGGAACTGCAAATACCATACCCACCAATAACATTGCACCAATATCAACGCCAAACAATCCGGCAACCCCTAACGGCCCCGGCGTTGGCGGTACAGTATGGTGGGTGACTACTAAACCACCTGCCAAGGCAACCCCAAGCGTCAACAGTGAACGTTTACCGTTTTTTGCCAAGGCTTTGGCGACCGGGTATAAAATAACAAAAGCAGAATCGACAAAAATCGGAATACTGACCACATAACCTGTGATTGCCAGCGCCCATTCTTCTTTTTTCTTGCCTAAAAATTTGATAAAGCTGTATGCCATTTTTTCAGCAGCGCCGGACACTTCTAAAATGCTACCCATCATCACGCCGAGACCAATTACGATCCCGATACTGCCGAGCGTGCCGCCAAACCCTTTGGAAATGACCGCCAGCGTTTCGGTAGCATTTAATCCGCCGACAATCCCGGCAATAGCCGATGCGATCAGCATCGCGATAAAAGCATGAACACGAGTTTTTAACACTAAATAAACCAGTACAGCAACGGCAACAATTAAGCCGATAATCGGAATCGGTAATCCAAACATAGGGCTATCTCCTATAAGTCATGCTGAATAAATTGATGGATAACATCGCTAAAGTTGTTATCGACATAAAAGCCTAGTTTTGCCGCTTGACTGCAATCAATACGCGCAGGCCAACTGGCGACAATATCATTAATTTTTTTATCAAATTGGAACTCAATTTTTTCTAAAACAGCCTCTCCTTTGATCGTGGCAAGATCGTGCAACATAGATTCAACACTGACGGTAAAACCCGGTAGATTAATGACATGCCAATCTCGTGAGGTCAATGACGGTAGTATCAGGGCATGAATAAAATTGCGGATTACGGTGTTCGGGCTTGAGATCCATAACAGTAATTCCTTTGCTACCGGACAAACGGACTGTTCACCATTCAGCGGTTCGCGGATAATGCCGCTAACAAAAGAAGAAGCCGCTTTATTTGGTTTTCCTGGACGAATACAGATCGTCGGCAAACGTACTGCAATTCCGTCAACAAAACCTTTACGGCTGTAATCGTTAATTAACAGTTCACACATGGATTTCTGCGTGCCGTAAGTGGATTGTGGGGTTACCGCTGTGCTATTGCTGATCACCTCAGGTAAATTACCGCCGTAAACCGCTAAGGAGCTGGAGAAGATAAAGCGGATTTTTGGATTGGCTCTACGGCAGGCTTCCAACAGATTTTTGGTCGCTAAGAAATTGATTTCATAGCCTAAATCCGGATCTTCTTCAGCATGGCTGCTAACGATCGCTGCCAAGTGAAAAACCGCACTTGTGTCTGGGCTAATCACCTCGTTTAAGCCGTCAGGATGGCGCAGATCCATTTTAATACTACGAACACGACTGTCATTATTCGGAATAACAGGTTCATTCACATCCACCAAGATCAATTCTTGAATATCAATATCACGTTGTTGTAATAGCGTTTTGGCAAGGCGCTGCCCTAAAAAACCTTGGCCACCGGTAATAACTATTTTCATGCTGCTATCCTCGTTTTGAATTATTTATATTGCTCAAACCATTTCAAGCCATCTTCGGTGTTGCCTCTCGGGTTATATTCACAACCAACCCAGCCGTCGTAGCCGATTTCGTCTAGTTTGGCGAAGATATGTTGGTAGTTGATTTCGCCTTCGTCAGGTTCGTGGCGCTCAGGCACAGAAGCGATTTGCACATGGGCAAATTTGCCGTTTAGGGTATCGGTCAGGCGGGATAAATTACCATCGACATTTTGGGCGTGGAAATAGTCGAGCTGTACGAACACATTGTCGCGATCAATCAAATCCACCAGTTCTAACGTTTGAAATTGGCTGGCGGTGAGGTAGTTCGGTTTGACTTGTGGGCTGAGCGCTTCCAACAAGATTTTAATACCGTGCGGTTTAAATTTATCGGCGGCATAGCGTACGTTGTCGATAAAAGTTTGTTTATATTTAGCATAATTTTCCCCCGGCGGCACGACACCGGACATAATATGCACATTCGGACAATTAAGCGCCAGCGCATACTCCAATGCCAGATCAATATCACGGTGGCTGTCGGCTTCGCGTCCCGGAATCGCAGACACCCCCCATTCACCGGCTTGCACATTGCCCGGCGCTGTATTGAACAGCACTTGTTGCAAGCCATTTTGTTGCAGTTTGGCTTTTAACTGCTCTTTTGGATAGTCATAGGGAAAAAGATATTCCACATACTTGAAGCCGGCTTTTGCCGCCGCTTCGAAACGATCGAGAAACGGTAGTTCGGTAAACATCATGGATAAATTTGCAGCAAACTTAGGCATCTTATTTTCCTCTATTTTTCAAATCATTGACTTCATCATCGGTGAGATAACGTACGTTTTGTCCTTTTAGCAGGAACAGCAATTTGGCGGTTTCCTCTAATTCTTCGGTGTTGTCCACTGCATCGAATAAATCTTCGCCACACACCACCACGCCATGATTAGCAAGCAGGAATGCCTTGCCGTCCAACGCCCGTTCACTCAGTTCACGGGCAATATCTGGCGAGCCGGGGCGGTAATAAGGAATCACTGGTAGTTTGCCGACCCTCATCACATAGTAGGGCGTGAACGCCTTGATGGCATTGCTTGGATCCAGATTGTCCAAACAGGAAAGTGCGGTCAGATAGGTGGAATGCAGATGCACAATCGCGTTGCATTGCGGGTTGCGTTGATACATTGCCAAGTGGAACACCGACTCTTTTGACGGTTTTTTGCCTTCCAGCAACTTGCCGTCACTATCCAACACCGACAAATCTTCCGCCTTCAAGCGCCCTAACGACGAACCGGTCGGGGTAACCAAAAAGCGGTTGCCGCTCAGACGCAGCGAAATATTGCCGGCACCGCCAACGCTGTAACCCCGTTCAAACAATGAACGGGCTAAGTTGACCAGATCGATTTTTTGTTGCTGTTCACTCATACAAACATCTCCTGTGCATCGCTAAAGAACAACTCTTTGCCGAAGTTGCCGGATTTGAGCGCTAGAAAAGTCGCTTCATCGAGGGCTTTCAGCCACGGCACGCCCGGCGCAATTTGCTTGCCGATTTGGAAGCCGTCAAAGCCTAATTTCTGCACCACAATACTGGAAGTTTCTCCCCCAGCAGTGATGAAGTTTTTCACACCGTACTGCTTTAATTTTTGGGCTAATTCGGCGAAAGTTTGCTCAATCGCATGACTGGCAGTCTCACCACCGAATTTGGCTTGGATCGCTTTCAACTGTTCTGGCGCAACCGTGGCGTATACCATCGGTGCAAATTCACCGTTCAGATTTTCAATCACCCATTGATACAGCTCTTCGGCATAATTTGGGTTATTCAGGCTCTGTTCGACGTCCAATAATTTATGCGCGGCTTTGGTTTTATAGGCTTCCACTTGCTTGTTGGTCATCACCGAGCAAGAACCGGAGAGAATCACACTTTTGGCTTTGTTGGGTAAAAGTGCGGTTTTTTCAGCCTGTGCCGTGTTGTTTTTATTTTTGTACGCCGCCATATACGCCGCTAGACCAGAACCACCGGTCACCAGTTTGAAATCGTCAATGGCTTCAGCTAAGACCGCTAATTGTGAATTATCCACAGCGTCAACCACCGCATAGCGGTAGCCCTGTTGTTTTAATTGCTCAAAACAGCCTTTGACATGATCGGCGCCTTGAATCACATCAGAATATGCCACCAAACCGGTTTTACCACACGCTTGCGCATCCATCAGACGCATCAGATTGGCGTCTTTCATCGGCGTAATCGGGTGGTTTTGCATCCCTGATTCGTTGAGTAACGTTTGACCGACAAACAGATAGCCGTTGAAAATGGTTCTGCCGTTAATCGGCAATGCTGGGGTGATCACGGTGAAATCATCGTTGAGTTGATCCAACAGCGCATCGGTCACCGGACCGATATTGCCGTTGGTAGTGCTGTCGAAAGTGGAACAATATTTAAAATAGAACTGGCTGCAACCGCTCTTTTGTAACCATGCTAAAGCTTGCAGCGACTGCTGTACCGCTTCCTCAACCGGATTGGAACGGGATTTGAGGCTGATCACCACCGCATCGACCGCACTTTGCAACGTAGTACTTTGCGACGTAGTACTTTGCGACGTAGTACTTTGCGACGTAGTACTTTGCGACGTAGTACTTTGTAATGCACGATTCGGCACGCCATTCATTTGCACCGTACGCAAGCCGTTTTCGACCAAGAAACTGGCGATGTCGCTTGCCCCGGTAAAATCATCTGCAATTACGCCCAACATTATTATTTCTCCTCTTTTTGTGGCAAGGTAATGCCGCTAAAAATTTTGATCACCGCACTGTCGTCCTCTTTGCCGTAGCCTGCGTTGCTGGCAGAGGTGAACATATTAAAAGCGGTGCTGGCAAGCGGTAGCGGAAAGTGCAGCGATTTGGCAGTGTCCGTTACCAAGCCCAAATCTTTGACGAAGATATCGACCTGAGACAGCGGGGTGTAGTCGCCGTCCACCACGTGTTTCATACGGTTTTCAAACATCCACGAATTGCCGGCGGCATTGGTCACCACGTCATACATCAAATTCAGCGGAATGCCGGCGCGAGCCGCCAGCGCCATCGCTTCCGCACCGGCGGCAATGTGCACCCCTGCCAGCAATTGATGAATAATTTTCACCGTTGCGCCCAAGCCGATTTCTTCACCGATGTTATATACTTTACCTGCAACCGCACTTAGCACCGGTTGCAGCTTTTCAAAGGCTTCGCTCGAACCGGCAGCCATCACCGTCATGTCGCCTTGTGCCGCTTTTGCTGCGCCACCGGAGACCGGCGCATCAAGCATTATTAAGCCTAATGCTGTTAATTTTTGTGAAATTTCTTTGGCATCTTGTGCGGAAATGGTGGATGACACCATCACTGCGGTGCCGGGTTTTAATTTTGCCGCCAACCCATTTTCACCGAATAAAATCCCTTTCACCTGATTAGCATTAACCACCAACAGCAATACGGCGTCCAGTTTCTCAGCAAAACCATCGGCATTCGGCGCGACATCTTTTGCCCCGTATTGTTTCAGCTTATCTAATAAAACGGGATTTAAATCAATTCCATAAGTGTCAAGCTTAGCCTTAATACAAGAAAGTGCTGCGCCCATTCCCATTGCGCCGAGACCGACGACTGCGACTGAATAACTCATAAAAAAATCTCCATTTAGATTGAAAATCAACTCAGATAACTCTGCATTTTGTCAGTGCATAATGCCTGAATTGAAAAGATAAAACTGCGAGTTTGATCACAAATATTCACAATATATGTTATTTATTGTTAAATTTAGCGCTGTTTAAAATCAATATTTGAGTTATTTACATATAAAGTGTTATTATTTCACTAAAATTCACAATAAATTTAAGGGATTAGCCATGATTCCGGCAGAAAGACAAAAACGCATTCTGATGTTGCTGAGCGAACACGATCTGATCAGCATTGCCGAATTGGTTGAGATTATGCAGGTGTCGCATATGACCGTGCGGCGTGATATTCAGAAACTGGAAGAGCAAGGCAAAGTGGTATCGGTGTCCGGCGGCGTGCAGTTGCTGCAACGCCTGTTCAGCGAGCCGACACATGATGATAAATCCTTGCTGTTTCAAAGCCAAAAACAAGCCATCGGTGCCACCGCCGCCCAGTTGATCGCCAACAGTAAAACGGTGTATTTAGACGCCGGCACCACCACGTTGGAAATCGCCCACCATATCGCCAAACGTAGTGATTTATTGGTGATCACCAATGATTTTGTGATCGCCAATTTCTTGATTAAAGAAGGCAGCGGCGAATTGATTCATACCGGTGGCTACGTCTGTAAAGACAACTACTCCTCAGTTGGCGAGCTGTCAGCACAATTTTTACGCAATATTTCGATTGATGTCGCCTTTGTTTCCACCTCCTCCTGGAATTTAAAGGGTCTAACCACCCCAGATGAGAAAAAACTGGCGGTGAAACGTGCGATTGTCGAATCGAGCAAAAAAAATGTGTTGGTTACCGACTCGTCAAAATACGGCAAAGTTGCCACCTTCTGGATTTACGGTTTAGACGTATTTGACACCATTGTGACCGATAAAGATTTACTGGAAAGCGTGCAAAAAAATATTCAAAATCTGAATATTGAGCTGATGTTGGCATAAAAAATCGCTATCGGTTTTGCTGCCGATAGCGATGCTGACCGCACTTTGAATCTTCTATCAACTACCGATCAGACGATACAACTCGGTATCTTTGCGATCCAGATAGTGGAACGATTGAATACGGCGAATAGTGCGTGAGCGGCCGCGGATCAACAAGGTTTCGGTGGTGGCGAGGTTGCCTTTGCGGTGAATGCCTTTCAGCAAATCGCCGTTGGTGATGCCGGTGGCGGAAAAAATCAGATTATCGTCACGTACAATCTCTTCCAGTTGCAACACTTTGTTGACTTCCACTCCCATTTGCTGGCAACGGGCGATCTCTTGTGCGGCAATGGCACGATTTTCTTCACTGTCGCCTTTCACTTGATTGCGTGGCAGCAACCGCACTTGCATTTCACCACCTAAGGCACGAATTGCCGCCCCGGCGACCACGCCTTCCGGCGCACCACCGATGGCATACAGCATATCCACGTTATTATCCGGCAAGCAGCATAAAATTGAAGCCGCCACATCACCGTCAGGAATAGCTAATACTTTGACGCCCAGTTGCTGCATTTTGGCAATAGTTTCTTGGTGTCGGGGTTTGTCGAGGGTGATCACGGTCAATTGCGACAGCAGTTTGCCGAGCTTGGAGGCTACCCGGCGCAGGTTTTGTTCCAATGGCAGGTTGAGATCGATCATGCCTTTGACTTCCGGTCCGACCACCAGTTTTTCCATATACATATCCGGTGCTTGCAGGAAAGTATCCGGCCCACCGGCAGCGAGTACAGACAGCGCATTGGCTTGCCCCATCGCAGTCATACGAGTGCCTTCAATCGGGTCAACGGCAATCGTAATACTATCACCGCTGCCATTGCCGACTTTTTCGCCGATATACAACATCGGCGCTTCGTCAATTTCGCCTTCGCCGATTACAATTTGTCCGTCAATATCAATTTGATTCAGCATGATGCGCATGGCTTTGACTGCCGCTTCGTCGGCGGCATCTTTGTTGCCGCGTCCTAACCAGGCAAATCCGGCAAGGGCGGCGGCTTCGGTAACGCGGGAAAATTCGATTGCAAGGGCTCTTTTCATTTTGTGTGACCTATTCATTTGAGGTTGAAGGAGAATGAGTTAGCGAACGATGGATTGGCTATCCACACAAAGCCGTAGTTTAGCACAGTATTGCAACTGATGGCGCAAAGCCGTAAAAAAATTGACCGCACTTTTCAATTTCTATGTGAAATCTGCGGCTAACTAGGCTAGAATGAGGTTTATTTTCTGTAGAACTATTATTTATTGAGGATTGATGATTATGTCTTTTGAGCTGCTCGAACAACTAGATGAAAAAATTAAACAAGCCGTTGAAACCATTCAATTACAACAATTGGAGATTGAAGAGTTGAAAGGCAAACATGAACAGGTTCAAAATGAGCTGAACCATTTGCGCGGTGAGCGCGATGCGTTGGCTGGCGAAAATGATCACTTGAAAAACGAACATAACAATTGGCAAGAAAGATTGCGTTCGCTATTGGGTAAAATCGATAACGTGTAACACTTTTTTGACATTGCCGTTTTAAGAACCGAGTGCAGACCGCACTCGGTTTTTTTATTTTCCGATGTTTCTATTGTCCGCCATCAACTCCATTACGAGCATTTATTTAATTTTATAAAATAATGTGATCTATCCCCTGCTTTTCAACTTTTCCGATTGAATCTTAACAAAGCTTGTGACAGTCTTAAGTTATAGGCAGATTAGCTGTGCTAAGTATAAAAAAGGATAATATAACGTTATATTTTTTGCTTAAATGTTAAATTCATTTGAATTTTTTTCTCAACCTTGAATATAACGATTTGGTCAGTCAAATAATCGAAATGGAGATAAATATGAGTGTTTTGGCAAATTCAGCGACAGTGGATAGGGCAACGATAGAAGCACTATTGGGCGGCAGACATTCGGATCCGTTTGCGGTGTTAGGAATGCACGAAACCGACAATGGGGTAGAAGTGCGGGTGCTGATGCCGGATGCCTCAAAAGTTTTGATTATTGATAAAGAGAGCCAGCAAGAAGTGGCAGAAATGACTTGCTTGCATGAAGATGGCTTTTTTAGCGCCGTGATGGCAGATAAGCATGATTTTTTTAATTATCAACTCAATGTGTTTTGGGGCCATGAAAACCAAATTTTAGAAGATCCTTACCGTTTCCGCCCGATTTTGTCAGACTTAGACAACTGGTTGCTGGCAGAAGGCACGCATTACCGCCCTTATGAAAAACTAGGCGCTCATTTCACCGAAATTGATGGCGTAGCAGGGGTAAACTTTGTGTTGTGGGCGCCAAATGCCAAGCGGGTCTCAGTGGTCGGGGATTTTAACTTCTGGGACGGACGCCGCCACCCGATGCGCTTCCACCCGGAAAACGGCTTATGGGAAATTTTTATTCCGAAAGTCACCTTAGGCAGCCTGTATAAATATGAACTGTTAGACGCCAATGATACCCTGCGCCTAAAAGCCGATCCTTATGCGTTTGCTTCACAATTGCGTCCGGATACAGCTTCACAAGTCAGTGCGCTGCCGGATATGGTTGAAATGACCGAAGCCCGCAAACGAGCCAATGACTTTGAAGCGCCAATCTCGATTTATGAAGTTCATTTGGGTTCATGGCGGCGTAACCTGGAAAATAATTTCTGGCTAAATTATGACGAAATTGCTGAACAACTGATTCCTTATGTCAAAGAGATGGGTTTTACTCATATCGAATTGATGCCGATTAATGAATTTCCGTTCGATGGATCGTGGGGTTACCAGCCGCTGGGATTATATTCACCGACCAGCCGTTTCGGCAATCCGCAACAACTGCGCAACTTTATTCAAAAAGCGCACGATGCCGGCATTAATGTGATTCTGGACTGGGTGCCGGGTCACTTCCCAAACGATACGCACGGTTTGGCGTATTTTGACGGCACCGCACTTTATGAGCACGCTGATCCGCGTGAAGGCTTCCATCAAGATTGGAATACCCTGATTTATAACTATGGCCGTAATGAAGTCAAAAACTTTTTGGCGGGTAACGGACTGTATTGGTTAGAACGTTTTGGCATCGATGCTCTGCGGGTTGATGCAGTAGCCTCGATGATTTATCGCGACTATAGCCGCAAAGAGGGCGAATGGATCCCGAATCAATACGGTGGTCGTGAAAATCTGGAAGCGATTGAATTTTTGAAGCACACCAACTACATCATCGGCAATGAGATGGACGGCTGTATGGCGATCGCCGAAGAGTCGACAGCGTTTCCGGGCATCACCAACCCACCGGAAATGGGCGGTTTGGGCTTTCATTACAAATGGAATATGGGCTGGATGAACGACACCCTATCATACATGAAGCTGGATCCGGTATATCGTCAACACCACCATAACCAATTGACTTTCGGCATGCTATACAACTACACCGAAAACTTTATTTTACCGCTCTCACACGATGAAGTGGTGCACGGCAAAGGTTCGTTGTTGGATAAAATGCCAGGCGATGCATGGCAAAAATTTGCTAACTTGCGCGCGTATTATGGCTATATGTGGGGACATCCGGGCAAAAAACTGCTGTTTATGGGCTCAGAGTTTGCGCAAGGTCGTGAATGGGATTATCAAGAAAGTTTGGACTGGTTCTTGTTGGATGACAAACACGGCGGCGGTTGGCATCGTGGCGTACAAAATCTGGTGAAGGATTTAAACCACGTTTACCAGCAAACTCCGGCGTTGTACCAATTAGATTTTGATCCACAAGGTTTTGAGTGGCTAGTGGTTGATGATTATCAAAATTCGATTTTTGCCTTTGCCCGGAAAGATCGCTACGGCAATGAAGTGGTTGTGGTCAGTAATTTCACGCCAGTAGCGCGCGAGAATTACCGCATCGGTGTCAATCATGCTGGCGCTTATCAGGAGATATTGAACACTGATTCGGAATATTATCACGGCTCGAATGTCGGTAATGCAGAGATTATCCTGACTGAGGAGATTGCCAGCCATAACAAATCGCAATCGCTTTCACTGACGATTCCGCCATTGGCGACAATTTATCTACAATATCAAAAATAAAAGCAGTGAATTGTTTTCGGGAAAAAGGTTGTTGGCAGCATGATTGGTAGAGTAAGAAACGGAATGGCGCAGCCGCTGGGCGCTTCAATCCAAGAAATTGAGGGACAGCGCGGCGTGAATTTTGCGGTGTTTTCCGAGCATGCCGCAATGATAGAGTTGTGCCTGTTTTCTTATCGTGGCAAAGAACATCGTTTTAAAATGATCAAAGGACAAGATCATATTTGGTCACTCTGGTTGGCAGGGGTTGAAACCGGTATTAAATATGGTTTTCGTGCTTACGGAGAAGACAAACCGCAGCAAGGCATTAGCTTTAATCCACAAAAAGTGATGTTGGATCCTTATGCCAAAGCGGTGGACAGCAAGCCCTGCTATCAAACCGATAAACAATTGATGTTGTTTGATTTTGCCAATGAGTTGGATAATCATGAAGTTGCACCAAAAGCAGTCGTCATCGCCGATGACTTCGATTGGCAAGGTGACCAATCTCCTGATTACCCTTGGGCACAAACCATTATTTACGAACTGCACGTGAAAGGCTTCAGCCAACTGAATCCGAACATTCCGCCGGAATTGCGTGGCAGTTATGCCGGCTTAGCACACCCGGCTTCAGTGAACTATCTGAAAAAACTCGGCGTGACCGCACTTGAGCTGATGCCGGTGGCATTTCATGCCGATGAACTGCATTTGCAACGTCGCGGTTTATCCAATTATTGGGGTTATAATTTATTGGCGCCGTTTGCGGTGGACAATCGCTATTGGTCCGGGCGCAAAGGCACCACGCCGGAAAGCGAATTTAAGCAGATGGTAAAAACCCTGCATCAAGCCGGATTTGAAGTGATTTTAGATGTGGTATTCAACCATACCGCCGATTCTGATTGGTGGCAGCCAACGCTTAGCCAGCGCGGTTTAGACAATGCCAATTACTACTGGCTGACCGAAAACGGCGAATACCATAATTGGAGCGGCTGTGGCAATGCCTTGAACCTGACCAAACCGAATACCTTGCAATGGGTGCATGATTGCCTGCGCTACTGGGTGGACACGTTTCATGTAGACGGTTTCCGTTTCGATCTGGCAACAATTATCGGACGTGAGCCGGAATTTAACCGATATGCTGCGATTTTTGAACGGATTGCCAATGACCCGGTTTTAAAAGATAAAAAATATATTGCCGAACCGTGGGATATTGGTTGGGGCGGTTACCAATTAGGCAATTTTCCCGATTATTTTGCTGAATGGAATGATCGTTTCCGTGACGATATGCGCCGTTTTTGGCTGCACAATCAAGGTAACATGGGGTTGTTCGCACAACGGTTCAGCGCCTCAGCGGATATTTTTCAGCACGATCAAAAACGTCCTAGCGCCTCAATCAATTACATCTGTTCCCATGATGGGTTTACGCTGCATGACTTGGTGACTTATCAACAAAAACACAACTGGGCTAACGGCGAAGAGAATCGTGACGGGCATGGTGAAAGTTATAACAATAACTTTGGTCTTGAGGGTGAAACTGAGCAAGCCGATATTTTACAACAGCGCCAAGCCGCAAAACGGGCGCTGCTTGCGACCGCACTTTTAGCCAACGGTACACCGATGTTGCTGGCAGGTGACGAGTTTGGGCATAGTCAGCAAGGCAATAACAACGCTTATTGCCAAGATAATGAGATCACTTGGATAGATTGGAGCCAACAAGATCAACAGCTATTGGCTTACAGCCAGGCAATTATCCAAATACGCAAACAGATTACCGCACTTTGTGGACACAATGACTGGTGGAATGACAATGATGTGCAATGGCTGAACCAAGCGGGACAGGCGATGAGCATTGCTGATTGGGAAGATGACGGTAGTATCGGATTCCAGATTCGGCTTGACGACAAATGGTTATTCATCATCAATCGCAGCACACAACAGCAGCATTTTAACTTGCCGGAGGGGAAATGGCATACAATCCCACCGCAAACAATCACAGTAAAGGGGAATAATCTGAAGGTTAGCACTGTTGGCCTTTATATTTTATATCGGTAAATCAAGTCGTATTACCAAATTGTTATGGTGTTTTATTGGATCTTAAACTAGGGGAAAACGAATATGGACGAAATTTTGAAAAACTCACCAAGCATGTTGCGTATCACGGATGATACTTTAGTGTTGATTTTAGCCGGTGGACGAGGCTCACGTTTGTACGAACTCACAGATAAGCGTGCAAAACCAGCGGTTTATTTCGGAGGCTCTTGCCGTATTATTGATTTCGCTCTATCAAATTGTATCAATTCCAATTTGAATCGTATCGGGGTCGTCACCCAATATATGGCGCACTCGCTGCTACGTCACCTACAGCACAGTTGGTCATTCCTGCCGCGTGAACGCAATGAATTTGTCGATATGCTACCGGCACGTCAACAGCTGGACGACAGCACTTGGTATCGCGGCACTGCCGATGCGGTGTACCAAAACTGCGATATTATGAAAAGCCATTACAAACCGAAATATGTTCTGATTCTGGCAGGGGATCATATTTATAAAATGAATTATGCCCAAATGCTGCTGGATCATGTCTCCAGCGGTGCAAAATGTACGGTTGGCTGTATCGAGGTGGAAAAAGAAAAAGCCTCTGAATTCGGTGTGATGGGTGTGAATGAAAATCTGCAAGTGACCGATTTTATCGAGAAACCAAAGAATCCACCAACGATGCAAGGCAAACCAGATACCTGCTTGGCGTCGATGGGAATTTATGTGTTTGATGCAGATTATCTGTATAGCATTTTGGATCAAGAATTTGCCAAACCTGACTCCAACCATGATTTCGGCAAAGATATTATTCCACAAGCGTTAAAAGAAGGCGTTTTATATGCCCACCCGTTCAGTCGCTCTTGCATGGGGCGCAACCCACAGGGTGAAATTTATTGGCGTGATGTCGGCACCATTGATGCGTTGTGGGAAGCCAATATTGATTTGGTCACCGAACATCCACAATTGGATATTTTCGACCAACGCTGGCCGATTCGTTCTACCCCTAAACAGACCTTCCCGTCCAAATTTTTCTATAAGCATCTGCGTAAAACCAGAGCGTTGGACAACTCCTTAGTTGGCGGCGGCTGTATTATTACTGACGCAATTATCAGTAATTCAGTGTTATTTGATCATGTCGTAGCAAAAGAGGGATCACAAGTAGAATTCTCGGTGATTTTGCCGGAAGTCACTATCGGAAAAAATGTGGTGATCAAGCGTGCCATTATTGACCGCCATTGTAATATTCCTGACGGTATGGAGATCGGCGTTGATTTAGAGCTTGATGCAAGACGGTTCCGAGTCAGCAAAGGTGGTGTGGTTTTAGTGACCTCAAAAATGTTGGGAAAACTAAAACAGGAAACAGAACAACAAGCTAAAAAAGCTTATAAAGCAGAACCATAGTCACACATCATCGTCTCTGCTTTTTCAAATGCGGAGACGATGTTTTATTTCAGCAAAAATCAGGTGGAAATCCTATGAATGTTTTACACGTTTGCTCAGAGCTGTATCCTTTATTAAAAACCGGCGGTCTGGCAGATGTCACCGGCGCGTTACCCTTTGCCCAACAACAAAACGGTGACAACGTCCGAATTTTAATCCCAGCATTTCCGGCGATCACGGCGAGTTTACCGGAATCAGGTGTGGTAGGGACTTTTGAGACTTTTGCCGGTCAAGCCACATTACGCTATAGCGAGTATCAAGGTTTGGGCGTTTATTTGATCGACGCACCGCACTTGTATCAACGCGAAGGCAATCCTTACCACGATCAATCCTATCATGATTATGCCGACAACTATCTGCGTTTTGCCTTGCTAGCATGGTTTGGAGCCGAGCTGGGTGATAATCTGGACAGTTGGTGGAAAGCCGATGTCGTGCATGCTCACGACTGGCATGCCGGCTTGGCTTGTGCCTACTTACATGCCAAAGGTCGCCCGGCAAAATCGGTATTCACCATCCATAATTTAGCCTATCAAGGACAATTTGATTCTCGCCATATGGCAGAAATCGCGCTACCACCGGAAATGTTTAACGTGAACGGAGTCGAGTTAAACGGGCAAATTTCCTATTTGAAAGCTGGATTGTATTATGCGGATCATGTTACCGCCGTCAGTCCGACTTATGCTCAAGAAATTACCACACCGGAATATGCTTATGGCCTACAAGGGTTGCTGACCACCTTACAGCAACAAAACAAATTGAGCGGCGTGTTAAACGGTGTAGACTACCAAATTTGGAATCCTGAGCTGGACAGTCATCTGCCGGAGCATTATAAATTAAAAGGCATGAGCGGCAAGGCAAAATGTAAAGCCGAGCTGCAACAAGCATTCAACTTGCCGCAGGATAAAAATGCGCTGTTGTTTGTGATGGTCACTCGCTTGACTGCACAAAAGGGCGTAGATTTGCTGTTACAGGCACTGCCGCGAATCTTAAAAGACGGGGTGCAATTTATTTTATTGGGTTCCGGCGACAAAGAATACGAACAGGCATTTTCGCAATTAGAACTGCAATACCCACAGCAAGTCAGTGTGGATATTGGTTATAACGAAAAGTTGTCTCACTTAATTATTGCCGGCGGTGATGTGATTTTAGTACCGAGCCGTTTTGAACCTTGTGGCTTAACCCAATTATATGGGTTAAAATATGGCACTTTACCGTTAGTGAGATCGACCGGCGGGTTAGCCGATACCGTGGTTGATTGCAGCAAAGAGAATCTAAAAAGCCGGCGGGCAACCGGTTTTGTTTTTAATGATGCAAATGTCGAGCAACTGGTGACTGCGTTTGAACAGGCACAAGCACTATGGCACGCCAAACCACAATGGTATAAAGTTCGTATCAATGCCATGGAGGCCGATTTCAGCTGGCATTTAGCAGCTGAAAAATATTCAGTTATCTATCAGAATTTGTTTAACTGACACGATTTATTCAATTTTAATGAAGGATATTTGACCTAATGAGCAATACCATTTTACACCATTCCCCTCTGTCTAGTGCTGAAGGTGTTAAAAACGCAATTGTACAAAAATTAATCTTTTCTATTGGCCGCGATCCCGGCGTTGCCAGCCAACGTGACTGGTTGAACGCCACTTTATTGGCGGTTCGTGATTTGGTTTCAGAAGGTTGGCTGAAAACACAGCGTGCCACCCAATCACAAAACTGCCGCCGAGTATATTATCTCTCAATGGAATTTTTAATGGGGCGTACCCTATCCAATGCGATGTTAGCCGAAGGCGTTTACGATGTGGTGCGCGAAGCGTTGGAACAATTAGGCCTGAATTTAGAAGACGTGATTGAAAAAGAAGTTGATCCCGGCTTAGGCAACGGTGGATTAGGTCGTTTAGCCGCCTGTTTCCTTGATTCGATTGCGACCCTAAATTATCCCGGCATGGGTTATGGTATCCGTTATGAATACGGTATGTTCCGCCAAAAAATCGTCGATGGCCAACAAGTAGAACGTCCAGACGCTTGGCTAGAAAAAGGAGTACCTTGGGAATTTATTCGTCCGACCAAACGCTATAAAGTTGAATTCGGTGGACGCATCTATTTTGAAGGCGACAAATGCCATTGGGTAGATACCTCACAAATCGTTGCCTTGGGCTATGATCAAATTATTCCAGGTTATGAAACCAATATGGCAAATAGCCTGCGCTTATGGTCAGCCCATGCTGGTGACGTATTTGATTTAACCAAGTTTAACCGCGGTGACTATTTTGCCGCAATGGAACGCCAGAACAGTTCTGAAAACGTCTCACGCGTGTTATATCCGGATGATTCAACCTACGCTGGGCGTGAATTGCGTTTACGCCAGGAATACTTTTTGGTTTCCGCTTCCCTGCAAGACATCCTAAACCGCCACCGATGGGAGCACAAAACGCTAACCAATCTTGCTGATAAAGTGGCGATTCACTTAAATGATACACACCCGGTATTGGCGATTCCGGAATTAATGCGTATTCTGATTGATAAAGAAGAGTTTAGTTGGAAATCTGCGTGGGAGATCACTTGCAAAGTCTTCTCTTACACCAATCACACCTTGATGAGTGAAGCGTTGGAAACTTGGCCGGTTGATATGATGGGCGCTATTTTACCACGCCATTTACAGATTATTTTAGAGATTAATGAGCACTTCCTAGAGAGCATCAAATCTTATACCGAAAAAGATCCGGATTTAATTCGCCGAGTTTCATTAATCGACGAAAACGACGGGCGTAAAGTACGGATGGCATGGCTAGCCGTGGTCGCTTCACACAAAATCAACGGCGTAGCAAAACTGCACTCTGATTTGATGGTGAAATCTATTTTTGCCGATTTTGCTAAAATTTACCCGGAACGTTTCTGCAATATGACCAACGGAATTACTCCACGTCGCTGGATCGGTGTTGCCAATCCGGGTTTGTCTGCGGTAATCGACAAATATATCGGTAAATCTTGGCGTAAAGATCTGAGTGATTTAGAGCAACTGAAACAATATGCGGATTTCCCGAAATTTATGCAGGAAGTGCGTGAAGTGAAAAAAGCCAATAAAGTCAAATTGGCAAACTATATCGCACACAACTTAAATATTGTGGTCAACCCTGATGCACTGTTTGATGTACAAATCAAACGAATTCACGAATATAAACGTCAGCATTTGAACTTGCTGCATATTATCGCCCGTTATAATGAAATTCTGCGTAATCCGGAAAAAGACTGGACACCACGGGTGTTCATCATTGCCGGTAAAGCAGCATCTGCTTATTATGCGGCAAAACAGATTATCCGCCTGATCAATGATGTTGCCAAAGTGATCAACAATGATATGCGAGTGCACGACAAACTGAAGCTGGTTTTCATTCCGAATTACAGCGTCAGCTTGGCGCAATTGATTATTCCTGCTGCCGATGTTTCTGAACAGATTTCGCTGGCAGGTACTGAAGCTTCCGGCACCAGCAACATGAAATTTGCCTTGAACGGTGCGTTAACCGTCGGTACTCTCGATGGCGCCAATGTCGAGATTTTGCAAAATGTCGGTGAAGGCAATATTTTCATCTTCGGCAATACGGTAGAACAAGTGGAAGCACTGCGTCACAAAGGCTACCAACCGTCAGCCTATTATGAAAATGATCCGCAATTGCGTGAAGCCTTGCAACAAATCACCAGCGGTGCATTCAGTCCGGAAGAGCCGGGGCGCTACCAATCATTTTCACCACTGAGTGATTACTATCAAGCCTTCGCAGATTTCCGCAGCTATGTTGAAGCGCAGCGGGAGATTGACAAAGTGTATAAAGATCAAAATCTTTGGGTTGCTAAAGCAATTCAAAATATTGTCAATATGAGTTATTTCTCCTCTGACCGTACCATCAAAGAATATGCTGATCAGATCTGGCATTTACAGCCGGTAAAACTGTAATCTTGTTCGAGTAAAAACGCCCCGTTATGGCAGAATAACGGGGCGTTTTTGCAGGGAAGCATTATATGCGTTAACTTATTTGCGCTGATAGTGCGCAGTAAATGAGGCTTTATCAATAGTGTGTGCATTAACCAAAAACCCGCCAAGTGCGGTGGTGGTGTCTTTGTCTACAGCCAGCTTTTCGGTATTCAGCGCATGCACGGTGAAAATATAGCGGTGAGCATCATCTCCTTGCGGTGGGCAAACGCCGCCCCAACCATGATAACCATAGTCAGTTCTTAATTGAAATGCACCTTGCGGCAAATTCGATTGATCAGCAGCACCCGCATTGGCGGCTAAATGGCTGACTGTTACCGGAATATTGACTACATACCAGTGCCAAAAGCCGGAACCCGTCGGCGCATCGGGATCATACACCGATACTGCAAAACTTTTCGTCCCTGCCGGGGCATTTTTCCAGTGCAGTTCCGGTGATTGATTATCACCACTACAACCAAAACCGTTAAATTCAAAATCAGCCGGAATGCTGCTATTCGCTTGAATTTGCGGACTGCTGAGTTGGAAACTGTTATCGGCTTGGGCGCTAGCGGCAACCGCACTGACGACTAATGTTGAAGCTAATTGAGATATTTTCATTTTAAAATCCTTATAAACGTGAAGTAAGGACGCTATTTTGCAGCAATGCAGCCAAAGCCACTATCCGTTTTAGTGCAATATTTAGCTGTATTCAGTCATTTTATCGGTTTTGATCATCGACGGTAAAAGATCAAAGCGTTTTTTAAACGCAGCACTGAAGCGACTTTGTGAATGATAGCCGCATAACTGGGCGATGTCGGCAAGATTTTTTGAGGTGCTGAGAATCAATGAAAGTGCGGTATCCAAGCGTAAATCTTGCAACCATTGCCGAAAATGCGTACCTTCACGCAGCAAGCGACGTTTCAGTGTACTTTCACTAATGTGAAAAGTAGCCGCAATCTCGCTTAAACGCCATGATTTTGCCAAATCGTTTTCCACCAGATACTGCATTTTTTCGGTCCAACTGAGATTTTGGGGTAACGGAAAATAGATGTCTAATTCAGATAATTGCAGCAATAGCTCCAACGTACGGTGCTGTTTAACTTGATCACTAAGATGCGGATCTTGCAGGCTGAGCCATGTTCGCTGAAAACACTCAAATAAGATTTTTGAATGGCAGCTGATACAATCTTGGGTTTTAATGGGTTTGATCTGTGGATAATAGCGATAAAACAGTTGCAAAGTATCCGGCGATAAATTGATGATATGTGAACAGTAATGGCCTTTGCCCAAAGTATTGTTAAAAATGTCCCAGTGGCTGTCTTTTTGCAGGATAAACAGCTCGTTTTCCATCACATCGTGCGACGATTGATTGCGCAAGAAGGTTTTGCGACCGCGCTTTATCAACCCAATCATCGGATAACGAATATGTACATGCCGCATTTTGTGATCTTTATCAGCAGCCAATTGTCGGGCATTACTGAAGCTGATGGCTGATATCATCATGTTATCTTGCTCCGTTTGTTCCTCAAGTCTACAGCAATTTAACCAAACGATTTAAATCACTCTGAATTGCACCGGCAGTCATTGCCGGGCCGGAGCTGGGACCGTGAATCACCAACGGTTTATCCCGATACCACAGGCTACGAATCAAATAGCGGTTCTCGCCGGGTAAGGTTTGGCTTATCGGATCATCCGGTTCCAGCTGCTCTAAGCACACGCTGGACTGCCCGTTAGCATTAAAACGGGCGACATAACGCAGCGCCATACCGTCTTCATGTGCGTCCTGATAGCGTTGTTGCAAGCGCTGACTGAGCGGCTCCAAGCGTTCAAAAAATTCACTTAGCGAAAATTGTTCTGCATCTGCGTCCAATAACGATTCGACTTTAATCTGCTGCGGATCCAAATCATAACCGGCACTTCGCGCTGCAATCACCAGTTTCCGCATCGCATCGGTTCCGCTCAAATCTTCGCGCGGATTGCGTTCGCTTAAGCCCTGTTGCCACGCCTGTTCAATCAATTCCGGAAAACTGTAAATATGCTGCTCATATTGCGAAAACAACCACGTCATCGTGTCAGAAAATGTGCCTTCCACCGATAAAATCGTATCACCACTCTCGACCAAATCACGCAAAATCGTATTCAGCGGTAAGCCGCTGCCAATCGTAGCATTATAAAACCAGTAGCTGCCCGATTGGCTAAAGGCATTTTGCAAGGCATGAAATTCATTCAATGGAAAAGCTGCCGCGCGTTTATTGGCGCTGATCACATGGAAACCATGCTTGGCAAAATTCATATAATGTTTGGCAACTTCGTCGCTAGCGGTAATATCCAGCACCACCAACTCATCAAACGGATGCCCGCTCATCCAGTTGATCAGCTGCTGCGGCTGCAACTCTTGCGCCGACTGGGCAAATGCTTCGTCAATCGAACGCTGCTGCAACTGCGGAATCAGCCCTTGATAACTGAGCCAACCCTTGGTACTGGAGACCATACCAATCAGCGTGAAATTGAATTTGCTGCGTGCTGACAGCTCTTCACGGCGTTGGCGATAAAGCTCAATCCAAGTTTTGGCAATCGACCCGTTGCCCAACACCACCAAACCGATGCTTTTATGCGGTCGAAACAGGTCATCGTGCACATTGCGCAGCAACTCACGCCCAACTTTCTGCCGCAAAATGGCAACCACACTGATCTGTTCCAATGACTGCCAGATAAATTCGACCTGCTGTGTTTTCAACATTTGTAAGAAACGCATCATTTGCAATGAATTACGGCAAACGCCATAACCGACAATCGCCAACAGTGCCATATCGTAACGCACAAAAGAGGACTCGACGGTCAACGGCAGTTGTTTTAACTGAAGATAAATATTATCCAAATATTCAACTGGATAGGCGAGCTTTAACAGTCGCTGTGGTCGATCTAAATTGTGCGCCAGCGGCAGCAACTGTTGCTGTTCCAGCCATTGAAGTGCGGTTTGCTGCCATTCATCCAGTGATTGCGTCGGCGGAATCAGCAGCTCAATCAGTCCGATTTGGTTATGGTGGGTCACGATTTTGCCGTTTTCACTGGCGGTCAGGGCATGTTCAATTCGGGTAGAGCCATTTTCCGGCTGTAGACTGCTGCGCAGCAACAGGCTGAGTGAGTGGCTTTTGACCGGCTGCAAGGTTCTGGCGTGCAACACAGGCGCGGCTAAACGCGACAGCTCACTGGCTTCATCCAATCGCAAAAATGTTAATAAATTGGCATGATGAATTTGGTGCGGATCGGCGCTGTAAACACCGGCAACATCGCTCCAAATCGTCACTTTGCTCAGATCTGCCAGTGCTGCAATCTGGGTCGCGGAATAGTCTGAGCCGTTACGCCCCAACAAAACCGTTTCTTTTGCCCTATTTTGGCAGATAAAGCCGGTGATAATCAGGCGTTTGCCCTCGGCCTGCGCCAAGTGCGGTTGCAGTTTTCGACGGCTGGCGGCAAAATCAACCTGCGGCATGACCGCTCTTTCGGCATACATAAACAGTCGCGCATCTAAAAAGCAGCTCTCAATTCCCACTTGGTTGAGGTACGCACTGACCAATCTTGCAGTCCAAATTTCGCCATGTCCCACCACTTCAGCATAAATCGCTTCACTCAACGGCTTATCCAGCAACGAAGAGAGCGATAAAATATCTTCCAGAAACGGCTGCGAAACTGTTTCGGGGGCATTGAGCAGTTTGTTAGTTTGGGTTAGATATTGAAATTTGATTTTTTGCAATTGCTGGTTGGCGCTGACCGGATCGCTGCTTGAGAGCGTGACCCAACGAATCAGATTATCGGTCATATCCCCCATTGCCGAAACAACGATCAAATCCTGCTGTTGACTATATTTTTTGATTAATTGTGCGACATTACGGATACGCTCGGCATTAGCCAAACTGCTGCCGCCGAATTTGTGCATCTCTCTTGTCGGATTTGTTTTCATCACACGCTCCGTTAATCAGCCCGAACCAGGGGAAGTCTAAAGGGGGAAATATACGGCGCTCATTTTAACAGTTTTTTAGCACTATCAAAATTAAATGCCCGATTTTTTGGCAGTCTTGACGTCCAGATTGTTATTTCTGCATTTTTTGTTAAAATAGCCAAACTTTCTCTAAGGGTTATACAACAGGGTGAATTATGGCGGAATGGGACGGAAAATATATCAGCCCGTATGCAGAACACGGCAAAAAAAGCGAACAGGTCAAGAAAATTACAGTGTCGATTCCGATCAAAGTGCTGGAAATTCTTACCAACGAACGCACCCGACGCCAAATCCGCAATCTGCGCCACGCTACTAACAGCGAGTTGCTATGCGAAGCCTTTTTGCACGCTTTTACTGGACAACCACTGCCGACCGACCACGATCTAATGAAAGAGCGTAGCGATGAAATTCCGGAAGATGCCAAAGTGTTAATGCGCGAATGCGGTATTGACCCGGACAGCTGGGAATATTGATCCTACTTTGATAGCGGCATAACAGATAACACCGATTCTGTATCAATGACTTGAAACAGAAAATCAATATTCGGGTGTTTACCCGGATGTTGTTTTGCATCAACCACATGTTCAGCAAACAACGCCAAACCTAGCTGCGCCGCTTGTGCGTCAAGCTGTTGAAAACGTTGGGCAAGGGCATAGAAAACCCGCAGTGAACCGAGTTTCCCGGCAACCGCAGGAATATGTCGAACCAATTCTCCTTGCGCATTGAATATATCCAAGCCGCTTAAATGATCGACACTTGGCAACGTTGCCAGATTTTGTTGAAAAGTCATTCAGATTCCTCTTATTAGTCATTATGCTGATAAAGCGCGTAGTGAAATTTCACCAATCGCAAAGCGTTGCAGTTGCTGATCGGCAGTTTTTAGCAGCAGCTCACCGCTTTGTGGATCAATCCCACAACAAATGCCGGAAATCGAGTGCTGTTCCAGCAGCAAAGTGATCGGCTGCTGATAAAAATGGTCATAGTCCTGCCAACGTTGCAGATAGTGGCGGATATTACCCTGTTCTATCTGTGTAAAAGCACGCTGCAAATGATTCGCCAATGTCGCCACCAGGCGGTTGCGTTCAATCCGAACCGCACTTTCGCTTAAATTTGCCCAAGCCTGATCAATCTGTTGTGCGGCGCTGGTTTGCATAGCCAAATTCAAGCCAACACCGATCACCAATTCCTGCGTTTCAGTGCTGAAACGGCGGCTTTCGATCAAGATGCCGCCTAATTTACGCCCATGCAGATAAATATCGTTTGGCCATTTAATGCTGATCCCTCGCACCCCAAGCGCCACCAGCGTATCGGCAATACAAATCGCCGTGACCAAGCTAATCGCTTTCAGCTGTTCCGGCGTTTGTTGAAAATGGCGTAATAGTGAAAAATAGAGATTTTGTGCAAACGGCGAATACCACACTCGCCCACGCCGCCCACGTCCGGCGGTTTGCATTTCAGCAGTACACACCGTGCCGGACGGCAAGTTTTTGTCATTCAACAAAAATTCATTGGTCGAATCCAGACAGCGAAACACCCGTGCCGAACCTTGCTCTAACATGCGGTTGATGACCGTTTGATCCAACAGATCCAGCGGACGAGCAAGCTGATAGCGCTGTTGTGCATCTTGCTGTGGCTGCAAATGCCATGCTGCTAATTGCTGCAAAATCGCACGCTGCTGTTCAGTCGGCATCGGCATTAACAAGTGCGGTTTGCCGTCGGCAAGTAAGACTAAAACCGACTCCAATAGCGTTTGATCTAACATTTAGCTGATCGCCTGTTCACTGTCAATTTCGCCGTTGGCATCAAAGAACCGCACTTCGGGCTGTAGCGCTACCCTAAATTTTTGCAACACCTGCAGACGCACATAACGTGCCAATTCCAGTACGTCTTCGGGCTGAGCGTTGTCACGGTTGATCAACACCAATGCTTGTTGCCGATGTACCGCTGCACCACCAATTTGATGCCCTTTCAGCCCACATTGATCAATCAACCAGCCGGCTGCCAATTTCACGGTACCGTCGGTTTGCGCAAACGCCGGCATCGCCGGATACTCCGCTATCAGCCGTTGATATTGCACCTGACTAACACTGGGATTTTTAAAAAAACTGCCCGCATTGCCAAATTCTTTTGGATCCGGCAACTTGCTACGCCGCACCGCACAAACTTCATCATAAATTTGTTTGGCACTGACGGTTTGTGGATCCAATTGGGCAAGTGAACCGTATTGAAGTTGTGGCTGCCAGTGTTTTAGCAATTTTAAGCCGACCGCAACAATCGCATAGTCTTGGTCGTAAGGCGCATGTTTAAACAAGCTATCGCGATAACCAAATTGGCAATCTGCTCGGCTGAAACGTTGGATTTGACCGCACTTCAAATCCAGTACTTCAACATATTCACACACGTCTTTAAATTCTACCCCGTAAGCTCCGATATTTTGAATCGGCGCACTGCCGACACAACCGGGAATCAACGCCAAGTTTTCTAAACCGTCGTAACCCAATTCAACGCAACGAGTGACTAATTGATGCCAGTTTTCGCCGCCGCCGAGATGCAAATAATGGTACTCGCTATCTTCACGGTGCTGAATACCGAGGATTCGATTGAGCAGAACCACACCGTTAAAATCTTCTAAAAACAGTATGTTACTGCCTTGCCCGAGCAATAAACGTGCTTGTCCGGCATACTGCTGCCAACATTGCAACAATTGCCCAACCGAACCAACTTCTATAATCTGATTGGCTTGTAGCGGCAAGGCGAAAGTATGAAACGGTTGTAAATTTTGCATAAAATCTCTTCGATAAATAAATAGGGTTTGTTGCAATACGATCATTGCGCTTAGTTTACTGATCAAACAACAATGAGCAATCAGAAATTTCAGATAAATCACGATTGCGCTGTCGCAGAGGCTTCAGGAATGGATATAATAAAGCTACTAAACATAAAAATGGATAAAACGCGTGCAAAAATATCGTGGTGAACTGATTCTTTTGGTGGTGAGTATTTTAGCCGCTTCAGGTTGGCTGTTTTCCAAATATTCGCTAATGGCACTGCCGCCGGCAGGCTTCATCAGTGTGCGTTTTTTGGCAGCTGCGTTGTTGTTTCTTCCCTTTGCCTACCCGCAACTGCGCCGTCTTTCCAACGCACAACTTAAAAGTGCGGTCACGGTCGGCGCTGCGTTCAGCGTGAACCTGTTTTTGTGGGTGCAGGGCATGAGTTATACCGAAAATATGGGCGAAGGTGCATTTATCGTCAGTCTGTCGATGCTGCTTGCGCCCCTGGTCTCCTGGCTGGTATTCAAACACCGCCCACAGCGAATGTTCTGGTTTTGTTTACCACTTGCTGCCGCCGGGTTGTTTTTGCTGGCGTCCGGCAGCGGTTTACACTTATCGTTAGGCAATCTGCTGTTTCTCTGCTCCTCACTGGCGGCAGCAACCTCTTTTGTACTGAACAACCAATTCTCCAAATCGATTCCCGCACTCCCGTTGACCACCATTCAACTCAGTATGGTCGGGCTGTCTTGCGGACTGTTTTCACTGGCGTTCGAAACTTGGCCTGAATCCGTTTCCTTGACTACTTGGAACTGGGTGGCCGCCAGCGTGCTGATTGCCACCGGCTTCCGCTTTCTGTTGCAAGCGATTGGACAGAAACACAGCCAAATCACCAACGCCGCGATTATTATGATTCTAGAACCAGTCTGGACATTGTTATTGAGCGTCAGCTTGTTGGGCGAAATCATCACCTGGCAAAAAGGTTTGGGCTGCATACTGATTCTAACCGCACTTTTTGCCTACCGCCTGCAGCCACAATTGCGCTATCGTCTGCTACTGTGGCGCAAACACGGTAGGCAACGACAGCGACGCAAAGTGCGGTTTCGCTAGATATAACTGATCAGCATAACGACTCGCCATACCGCACTTTTAGCACTCAGTATAATGGATTGCCGGTTTGTGCCTAAGTTATCCCTAATTGTTACCAAACACCACTCGCTCAAAGCGCTGTACATAATCCGTAATCTGTGGGCGGTGTTGAGGTAATCGCTCAACGCCGAATCAACGTTGTTGACCAGCCAGTTGGCAAACAGCCCGGCGATGGTAGCATCGATGCCGGTGGGTTTGTTGCCGAAGAAAAACGCATTGTCGCCCATATAGCCCAGCAACGCCTCAATATCGGCTTGGGCGGCGGCAATCGCGCCTCTCATCTCCTCAGGCGCACCGCCGAGCATGGTGTTCATCAAAAAATGTTCACCGGCGGGATCAATAACAATCCGCACGTGAAACGTGCGGTTTTTCGGCTACCCTATAAGGGCCTAGTACTTCACATGCCCCTCAAGGGGCATGTGAAAAGACTGACAACTGTACAATAACTCTGTGGTTTACCCTTAAAGGGGGCCACATATTCTTTCTTCGATAAATTATCTTGAATCGTGTCTTCTTTTTCCTGGTTCCTGATATATTCCTCTACAACTTTTGTATTTAAACCCACTGTACTTACATAATAACCTTTCGCCCAAAAATGTCGGTTTCCATACTTATATTTTAGGTTGGCATGTCTTTCAAAAATCATGAGCGACGATTTCCCTTTTAAATATCCCATGAAACTTGATACTGCTAGCTTTGGCGGAATTTTTAAGAGCATATGAATATGATCTTTCATTGCGTGGGCTTCTATTATTTTGACATTTTTGTAATGGCATAACTGCCGTAATATGCTGCCTATATCCATTCGTAATTTCCCATAAATCGCTTTTCGTCTGAATTTTGGGATAAAGACTATGTGATACTTACAGTTCCATCTTGTGTGTGATAGACTCGAATCGTCATTGGACTTACTTGCCATTGGCATATCCTCCTATATCTTGAATTTTGGTTGTCAGCCTTGTTCATTATATCGGAGGATTTTTTCTTTTCATCGCTTAAGCTCTTTGATTCCATACGCATAGCGTATGGATTCAAAGTGCAGTCTTGCCATCGAGCCATGGGCTACCACTTCGCCAATATCGCGGCCAACGCCTGCGCCACTTTATCCGCCATTTCCGCCGCCGTGCCTTGCCTGCCGCGCCGTATCCATTCATCGAGCGCACCAAAGCACACGCCCATATTCAAGGAGTGGTGATAGGCGGTGTCGTTGTCCGATTCGGGCTTTGCGCCGCAGCACTCACGGATAAAAGCCAAAAAAATATGCGACAAATCATTTTGATACAGTAAATCCACGATATCGCCTTTTTGTTCCACAAAGGCAAAAATAGCCATGAATAATTCCCGGTGGTTGGTTAATTGCCCGCTTTGGGCGGTGCGGTAAAAATGCTGTTCGATATCGCCGCGCAAGGCTTTGATTAAAATATCTTCTTTGCTGTTGAAATTGCGGTAAAACGACACGCGGCTCACCCCGGCGGTTTGGGTGATTTGGGTGATGGTGATGGCGTGAAAATCATAGCGTGCCATCAGCCCAATCAGGGCTTGGTTGATGCGGTTTTTGATGGTTTGGTTTAATGTGGGTTTGCTCATGTTACAAATCTGCCAATGTGTTTCAGTTTTGATTTTTTGCTTGTTTGGGTGTGCTGCAATCATTAGAATTCGCATTGTTACAGATGTATCACTTTTTAACAAGCTTTTTTAAATCATGATGTTGGAAGAATTTTTTATGCAAATGATCAGCCGTTTTTTGATGATGTTCGCCCTTGTCGGCAGCTTGGCTGCCTGCGGCAGTATGGACAGACAGCAACGCAATATGATGGCCGGGGCGGTGATCGGCGGTGCGGCGGGGCATTTGATCGGCGGCGACACCGGCGCAACATTGGGCGGGGCGGCATTGGGCGGGGTTATCGGCAGCCAGATCAATAAAAACGATCAGCGCTACTATCGCTAAACCTGTATTTTCAGGCAGCCTGAATTTGGCGGATATGTTATGACTTTTACCCCATCAAAAATCATTACCTTGCATGGCTTGCAAAGTGACGACAAGCAGTATCGGCAATATATGCAAAAAGTGATACAGTATTTGGCAACGTATTTATCACCCCCTTAACCGATGTACAAAAGGTCTGACGTATGAAAAAAACCATCCTCATCCTAAGCGCCGTCGCCGTGCTGGGCTTGCTCGGCTTGGCAGGCTGCCAAGCCCTCGAACAAGCCTTTGCGGTGAAAGTGGAAAAAATCACCCACGTGCAAACCAACGCCCCGCTCGAAAAGCAATACAGCCAAATGGGGCAATATGCCGTGGCGGTGCAGAAATACCCGGCTGCAAACAAAGCGCAGGATTATTTCACCGTGTATTATCCGCAAACAGGCGGCCAGTACCCCTTGATTGTGCTGGCAAACGGCACCGGCATGAAAGTGTCGTCATACGAAGCGGTGTTGCAACACTTGGCGAGCCACGGCTTTGTGGTCATCGGTTCGCAAGAAGGCACATCGTGGACGGGCAGCGGCGTGGCAGGCAGCTTGGATTTCGCCTTGTCGCTGAATCAAAACAAAACCAGCCCGCTTTATCAAAAAATCAACCCGGCTAAAATCGGCGTCTCCGGGCATTCGCAAGGCGGCGTCGGCGCCATCAATGCCGCGACCACACAAGCCAACAGCCGCCTTATCCGCTCGGTCTATACCGCTAGCACCACCCAGCACCGCTTGGCACGGGATTTAGGTTGGGATTACGACATCAGCAAAATCAAGGTGCCCTATTTTGAAACCTCCGGCACCGGCGTTTTTGATGCAGGCAAGCCTGATGAAACCGCAGGCGGCATCGCCCCTTTGAGTTCGCTTAAAAACAACTTCAATAAAATCAACGGCACGGCAGTAATGGCACAACGCAAAGGCGAAGACCACGGCTCTATGCTGTATGTGCCAAACGGCTATATGGCGGCATGGTTTTTATACACGCTGAATAATGATGCCCAAGCCAGACAAGTTTTTGTAGGGCAAAACGCCGAAATCAGCCGAAACAGCAATTGGCAGAATGTGCAAAGCAAAAACGTGCGCTAATTATTGATGGTGAATCAAAAGGCCGTCTGAAACCTTATCGGGTGAAAGTGCGGTTTCAGACGGCATTTCGTTCATCTATGCGTTGCAGTCATCCTTGGCTGGCGCAATTTTTACTTAAAGAAGGATGGGTTATGAAATTGTTTCATCTTGCTGCCGTCGCCGTGTCGGCGGTTTTATTATCCGCCTGCAACGGCGTGGCCATGCTGCATGACGCGCTGACCGCCCCGGATTTGATGAAAGTGGAAAACTGGCAAGCCGTCGGCACAACCTACCCAAACTTTGCCTATGGCAACCAGCCCGCCCACAAATTTGATTTGTATGTTCCGAAAAACAAAACACGTGCGCATTATGGCTTGGTGGTGTATTTGCATGCCGGCGGTTTTACCACAGGCGATAAGGCCGATGATGCCAAGATTTTGCAATGGTTTGCCTCAAAAGGCTATGTTGCCGCAGGGATCAACTACACCCTGAAAGACAAAGCAAACCCTGCCGCTTCGGTCAAATCCATGTCGGACGAAATCAAAACGGCCATACCGCAAGTGGTCGCCAAAGCCCGCGAACTCGGCTATCCGATTGATAAAATGGCCATCGGCGGCGGCTCTGCCGGGCATGGGCTGGCGGCGATTTATGCCTACCGCGACGGACGCACCGCCCCTGTACCGATTGCGTTTAGCTTCGGCATGGTCGGCCCGATGAGCTTTGAAGTGGATAATGCCAAAGGCGGTGCCGATGCTGCCAAATCGGCCGAATTTTTATCGGTATTATCCGGCGAAAAAATTACCGCCGAGATGATGACAAACGGCGTATACAAAGAAATCGTCAAACCGATTGAAGCATATCGTTGGGTCAATGCAGGCAGCCCGCCCGCACTGATGGCGTTTGGGGCAAAAGATTTCATCATGCCGTTTAGCACCAAGCCGATGACCAACGCCCTGCAAGCCAATAACGTACCGCACGATGTATTTATTTTTGAAAAATCAGGGCATACCTTGCTGGGCGAACCGCAAAAACGTGCCGAATACATGCAAAAACTCAATGAGTATTTGGCAACCTATTTGCCTGTGAAATGAAATATATTCAATAATCCCATGCTTCATAATCAAAGGCTGCCTGAAACTTTTCAGGCAGCCTTTGATGATTCTTTATCCTGTGTCGGCTCGGCAGCGCCAGCCCGCACAGAGGAGCGCCGCTTTGTGTCGGGGAAAGGCAGTGCGGATCAATTGCAAAACCGCACTTGATTTTAAAATATCAACTGCGGTTTAGATGAGATTAATAGGCCGCGCATCGGCAGTGGAGTATCTCAATTTTATCGCCGCCATTATCGCCGTCGGTTATAAAACCAATTCTGAAAGAGCGGTGTAACCCGCCTCAACCGCTTTTTAGAATTCACCGACCGCGCCGTCTTGCAAGATGCAGGCAAAATCACCGCCGAAACCGCCACAGCCCATGCGTTGAGTGGGTTTGAGAAATATCGGCTGGTGCAGGATAAGGTGTTTGAGCGTGATTTTGATCGATTTTTGGAACAATAATTGCCAGTATGTTTTTTCTACGGTTGTTACAGAACAAGTGGGCGTTATTTTTCTGCAGGCACAGCGTTTGAGCATAGCTAACGATTTATTCACGCCCTGCCATTTAGCGGTTCATGTTAAAACACAGGCTGTCTGAAACCCTTCACCTGTTTGAAAAGGTCAAAGTACGGTTTCAGACGGCCTTGTGTTTGATGGATTGAAATACTTAGAAATTACGTGTGCTTACGGTAAAACATGCTACAGACCGAGGTGGCTTGTTTCTTCAATCTCGTTCAACAGCCTTACCAAAGATCTGCCGACAGCATAAGCAAGATTGACCGGCACGGCATTGCCGATTTGTTTATATTGGGCTGTCAATGCCCCTTCAAACCGCCAACTATCCGGGAACGTTTGAATTCGAGCGTATTCACGCACTGTCAAAGGGCGTGTTTCTTCAGGGTGACAACGTTCGGTTTGCTTCTGCGCTGGTGCGCAAGTCAGTGTCAAACTGGGTTCGTCCCACGATAATCTGCGTGCCATACCTGTTTTTCCCCCACCCAAAAAATAGCTTTTCTGCATATATTCCCGTTGCAGGTTATCCGGTAAATCTTTCCAGTATCCCCCGGGTGGAACTTGCGCCAAGATTTCTTCTTTACGTTGGGGATATTTTTGCCCGAAGGATTCGGGAGCATCGGTAGGATATAAATCTCCTGCTTTCAATGCGTCTTTTACAGTCATAATCCGATAATAAGGGGAAGGCCACCGGAAAGAAACTTTATCAGCCAAATCTTTCTTGATACCGATTAAAAACAGGCGCTCTCTTTTCTGCGGCACTTTATAAAAAATAGCTTTCAATATGCGCGGCGGAACCAGAAAATAGCCCAATTCATCAATAATATTTTTGATGGTTTCTAACGTACTGCCATTTTCATGTGCCAGCAAACCACGTACATTTTCAGCTACGAATACTTTAGGCTGGGTTTCATTTACAGCTCGTGCAAATTCAAAAAAAAGTGTGCCTCGGGTATCTTCAAAACCCAATTTTTTGCCGGCATAAGAAAATGCCTGGCAAGGAAAACCGCCTGAAAGAATATCAATCTGCCCGTGAAACGGCGTGAAATCAATATTCGCAATATCACCCTCAACCACATTCCATTCAGGGCGGTTTTTACGTAATGTTTTACAGGCAGCAGGATCAATTTCATTCAGCAATACCGATTGAAAACCAGCCAATTCCATACCCACGGCCAAACCGCCGGCACCGGCAAACAGTTCCAATAAGCGGTAGGGCCTGATCGGTTTTGTATCGTATTCTTCCAGCCAATTGCTGTTGAACAGCAATTGGGCTTCTTCAAATCTCACCAACTGCTCTTTGGCATACAAACGGTAATTATTGTCACACTGGCGTTCAGGCACAAGCGTACCGTTTCTGTCCCAGCGGCGTAACGTTTCTTTGGATACCCCCAAGATATCTGCAACTTGGGCTATTGTGTAGTGTTGTGGGCTTTGCATAATTTCAAGATAAACATTAGTCATGGTTATTTTATGATTGACAATTTATCCTGATTTTTCTCAAACGTCAAACCTTATTCATGGTTACTCAATTTCTGCACAATATCCGTTGCGGCTAACTTGCGTACAACCTGCTCCAAATCTTCACTAAAATCAGCTTCAGACGCAACAGAGCCCACAGCTTGAATCAATTCATAATAAAATTTTTCATCACCGCTCAAGCGGTGCCAAAACTCCCGCCCGACAATAACATCATAATCATATTGCCGGGTAATACGTTTGTAATGACTGCTCAAATCATCCGGCTCTCCATAGAGTACACCGACAATCATGTCATCGTTAGGAATACGGAGATTATTGGTTCTGGAAAGATTACGCACTGCTTTAAAATGTCCGGCTATCGTTTCTACATCGTCTTTATTGATCGTATTCGGACCGGCTTTTAATTGGCAGTATTTTTTTCGACCGTCTATTTGATCGGTAAATTCAATGTCCATACCGCTGGCGGCACTGCCTACCGCATTCTGAATAACATTGATAAAACTTTGCATATTCTGCCCGAAAGAAGTGCTAATGGACGTTCCCAATACGCGCGGGTACAATAACGCTCTAGCAATACTTTCAGCATTGGAATTACCGGTTAAAAAATTGGCCAAATAAACCGTCAGAAACGGATTAATATTAAACTCTTTCGGGTCAATCAATTTCTCGGTGTTTTTGATATGATTTGACGCAATTGTCTCTCTAAACCATGTTTTTGCAGCGTTTAAAATATCCTGTTTTTGTTTTTGATTAAATGACATGCCAAACCTCACTTTTATTTTCCATAGTTTGGGATTATAAAAGATTCACAGCGCTTAAAAAACTGATTTTTAAGATAGAATGTTCAACGCTTTTAAAGTTAACTCGATACCCTTAATCATTCCCCTGCATATATCAGAGTAATCACATTTACCCACGTCCATCCTTTATAAACATGTAGTCTGGCAAACACAGGCCGTCTGAAACCGCACTTTGGCTTGATTCATTCCTGCAAATGCTTGAAACCTAACGGTAAATTTCGCTATTCTGGGGATATCCACTCGGGCAATAAGGAATCAAATATGAAAGCAATGATTATCGGCGCCAGCGGCGCAACCAGCAAAGCGTTGTTACAGCAATTGCTGAACGACAGCGCATTCGGATAAGTCGAGATTTTCGTGCGCCATGATGTCGGCATTCAACATCCGAAACTTAGCGTGCAACGGATTGATTTTGCCGACAGCGCAAGCTGGCGCGACAAGGTGCGTGGCGACGTGCTGTTTTCCTACCTTGGCACCACGCTGAAAGCGGCAGGCAGCCAGGTTGCACAACAAGTAGTGGATTACGGCTACCAACTCGCGTTTGCCCAAGCTGCCGCCGCCAATGGGGTCGGCACGCTGGCCTTGGTGTCGGCAGGCGGCGCTGCGCCGAATGCTAAACTGTTTTATCCCCGAATAAAAGGCGAACTGGAACAGGCGGTGCAGGCGTTGGATTTTGAGCAGCTGGTAATTTTCCGCCCGCCGTTGCTGCTGCGCCCCGACAGCGACCGCCCTGCTGAAATATGGGGTACTAAACTTCTCAAATTATTGAATACAATAGGTTTATTTAAATCACAAACTCCACTGGCAACTGATAAGCTCGCCGCCGCAATGATCCGCGCGGTGAAACAGCAGCACACGGGAACACGGATTATGGAGGCACAGGAGATTTGGCGCTTGTTCGATTGAAACCGCACTTTTAGCATCAAAGCACGGTTTCAAACGGCCTATTTCATTGCCCCAACCACCCCACACAAAACGCCACATACGCCCGCAAGATCGCCGATGGCTGGCGGTGGGCGGCGTAAATCAAGTGCAGCGGATAGCCAGTATTCGGGATAATCGGACAACACCTGTACTAGCTCGCCCGTTGCCAAATAGCGTGGCGGTATTGCGTGCCGTTTTAACGCACAATCTACGGCAGATTAAGGCGCCTCTGAATAATATTGCTGTTTCATCAAGCACCGCCTCCTAACCTATCCATTTTTCCAATGTGGTTCGCATTAATTCAAGCTTATCCGCCGGCAACGAACGAAGCTCGTCCGGCACACGGCCCGAACGTAAATCCTGTGTCAGGCGAATAATACCATCTTGGCTTTTATCCGATAGATTTTCAAGAATATATTCGTTGGCCTCTATGTCCAGACCCAAGTCTTTCAATGCCGCCATGCTGATCCGTTCGATACTTTGTTCCGTAATATCACCTGCCGCATTGTTATAAAAGACGCTGCCCAATTGCTGCGGGTCACCCACGCCGTTGTGTAACAATGCCACCGCATTGTCGCCGTTTTGCTGCAAGCTGTTTTGATAGCGCATTAATTCGGCCCGCAGGTAATCTGCGGTGCTCTGCGGGGTGATCTCCGCCAATGGGGCAGCAGCGGCATTCGTATCCGCCAAACCCGTTGCAATACTGCCAACCGGCAAACCCGAAGCAATAGACGGCAAACCCAACATCGCCGGTGCTCCGGAATCGGCACCGCCGTTGCCCGCAATATCTGTCGGCACAGCCGGGCTGATGCCATCGCTTTGCGCCAGATCGGTTTCAATCATATCGTGCTGTTCGCTGATTTGCTTCAATAGCCGTTTATCGGCCGTGTATTGCTCCATATCACCTATTTCTTGGGCTTCGTCCGAACGTTGGTTGAGAAGCCGGATTATCTGTTCCAAGTTCCGCGATGTCTCATTCAAGTGCGGTCGGATTTGATCAGCCAATCGGTTTTGGAAGTCCTCGCGGCTCCAGGGATCGGTGTTGGCCAAATCGTTCTTCATCTCTTCGACGGCTTTTTGCATGTTTTCGGTGAATGCCCATAAGGCTTTGGCATTGTCCGTGGTGGGCGCTATCCGGCCGGTTTCCGGATCGATGAGAATGCGCTCGTAGTCGCCCGCCGCGGTGTATAAAGCCTGAATGGCCGGCTCCCCGACAAATAACGTCGGATTATTCAAGCCCATCAGCAAATAGGCCGGATTGCGGTATTTGATCGACAAATACGCGCTGCGCGAAATACCGGCCAAACCGACGATGCGGTCTGCAATCATAATCGGGGAAAGGGGTTTGTTGGAAACCCGGCCGCTAAAAACCAGCCGGTAGCGGAAGTAATCGGTAAAGGGCTCGCGCGACATAATCGCACTTTGGTGCATAAACCAGGCACGGGAATCGTGTATTTGTTCGTCAAACAGTTCAACCAACTTGGCATGCTGTGTAGGATAGCCGCCGGGCACTTTCTTCAATTTTAGCGCCGCTTGAGCCGCTTGGCTGTCATTCCCTTTTTTTAACCGCTCCAGCGCCGCGTCCAAGCCCACTTTCATCAGTTCGGTGCCGCGTGTTCCGGCCTGTTGCGCTCTGAGCATGGCTAAGACCGTTCCGCTGGACAGCGCCAATTTGTCGGCTTGGCGGAACATGTCTCTGATTTTGGCCGTATCTTCTTTGCCTTCCGATTCTGCTTGGCCTTCTTTGCCGCCCGCCGTATCGGCCGTATCTTCACCCGCATCGGCTCTATCTTCACCTTTGGCAACCGGCCCGGCGGGCAAAGCGACCGCTGCCGCCGCTGATAGGCTGTTGGATGAACCGTTGGATGCGCCGCCGCCGGATTCGGCACCATTGCCGTAATACAGGGTGTTGCCTTCGTCATAGATGCTTTTAAACTCTTCCGCTTCATTGTCGTTGTTCAGCATATACATGCTGCCGCCGATCGCCACATTCAGTATCTGGCCTACCGACATAAAGCTTTCGATGCGGAATTGCTGGAAGTAGTCCGCTTTAAATTCCATCGCCGCTTCCAGCAAATCCCAACCGTCGTTGCCCGGCACATAGTTTTTATTGGCCACGGCATTTAAGAGTTCGTCGCTATGCTCGATATCGGCCAATCCGGCCTGCTTCAGCAACGCCGCTTCTTCCTCCTGCGCCAGCTGCGCCGCCTCCGCTGTCAGCTGCGCCGGGGCTTTGCCCAGATAGGCATCGTTCAGCGCTTGGCGTTTGCGGCGGATCAGCGCTTCGCGCGCTTGCACTTGTTCTTTCTTTTCCTTTAAATCGCGGGTATCCAGATCGCCGGTTCCCATCACGCCCAGATGGTCCGCATAGCCCGCAATATCCCGGCTCAGCCAGCGGTAAATCCGCCAGGCGGTAATATGGTGGGTTTGCGCTTCGATGGTTTTGGGCAGATCCCCGGCCGAGAGCGAGGCCAGCCATTGGTTGAAGCGCTGCACCAAGGGCAGCTGTACATCGAATTCTTCAGCGACGTTGCGATTCATTTTTTCATAGTGCTGCAACTTAAAGCGGCTATTGCTCGCCAGTACCTTGGCCAGCTCTGCGGCCAAGTCGGGGTGCTCGGCATGGACTTGCAACGGCATGCCATGCTGCCAGCATTTGGCATACATATCGTGCAGGGCGATTTGCGACAGCACATGCCCCATGCCGTCCAAAGCGCGGTATTGTTCCCCCGGCGGATAGCCGCCGCCCACATCGGAATGCACCCCCGGATACAGCAGCTCTTGGAAATTGCCCTTGGGGTAGCCGCCTTTAATGCAGATGCTGTCCACCGAAAAGCTTTTGCGCTGCTCGTGCGCCGCCACAAAGTGGTAGCCGTTTTTAACAAAGCCTGCCATCCCGGCTTTTTCCAGCGGCATGGTTTGATCCGCCCAGCTGAAATGGCCGGAAACAAACGGCAGCGCCGGCGACAAGCCCACCGAGGCCACCGTATCGAATAAGCCCAGCATTTCGATGTGGATCGGGATGCCCAGCAAAGTCAGCCCTTGCCCGGCGGCGGTTTGGCTTTGCTGTTGCTCGATTTCATCGGCTTGGCGTTGGATGGCGGCGTTTTTTTGCTCGTCTGCGGCATTCGCCACCACAGTAGGCGGGCTGGCCGCCGCTGTGGCAGCAGCGGGGGAGGGGGCTGTGGCGGGGG
>VDHG01000016.1 GCA_006228005.1 Testudinibacter crocodili | reverse complement strand
TTTTAAACACAATCCGCAGGACTATGACTGTTTTTCGCCATTACTTTTCGTACTACAGCGGCGTTAAAAGCCGTTCGTTTAGAATCACTAAACCTCACAACTTTTGCCTTATTTATTTGCAAAAAGAGTGGCGAAAAATAGTCTATAGCTCAAATTATAAACAAAGATCAACAGACCCTACTATCGAAAAAAATTTTAACAGCGCAGAATTAGCTGGAAATGAGGCTGGGCTATACCACAATAGGTTAAGAAATAATTGGCTGCGCCGATTCTATCGGCAATTTGTGAATCTTAATCTGGGGTCTCATTAGGCATCACCAGTTTGATCGGCTTCTACTTTGGATTGTCCGCTTAACACGCCATTAGTGCTGCAATTTGTTGGTATGCAGCCTGTTGGCTTTGTTTGCTGTGATCAACTGCAATATAAACAGGCGCAGTCAGTCCTACGCTTGGCAAGCGTGCAGTCAGCCATGCTGCTGCGGCAAGATTGGTAGCTTGGCTCTCTGCGGCAAGAAAAATAAACAGTGGAATTTTTTCCAGATTTTGATTGTATGGCAGGCGCTCCAGCCACTGTTGCAAACAAGCGTAATCTTCGCTGCATAATGCCAAAGCAAGATAATCTGCCTGTTGTAATTTATCTGTCGTCGGGCATATCGCCGCATACGAGGCTGAAAGTGCGGTCATACCGCTTAAATCCCATGTCAGTACCTCCGTATTCCGCCATTTCAGCAGGCTTTGGCGCACAAATTCATCGATTAATTGATTGCTGCGACACCCCTCGCCACGCATTGAACTTTTAATAATCCCTAATCGGCTCATGATCTACCCCTCTTTTACTGCGAATATTAGGGTCTGTTGATCTTTGTTTATATTTTGAGTTGTTGTTTAAAATATAAACAAAGATCAACAGACCCTAGAATTTTATCAGCCAGCCCAATTGTCGATTGCTCCACAATGAAAACCACTATATGCTTTTGAAAGGCTACCCTCTTTTGTACTATTTTATATCGGGAATACCACTTATGGATACCTTGACCAGCATGAATGTCTTTCGCCAAGTCGTCGATTTAGGCAGTTTTAACAAAGCGGCAGAGTCTCTGAATATCTCTCCCGCAATGGCAAGCAAGCATTTACGCCACTTGGAAGATTGTTTGCAAGCCAAGCTGCTCAATCGTTCCAGCCGACATTTGAGTTTGACCGAAATCGGACAAAGTTACTACCGTGAATGTTGCCATGCGTTAGATATTCTCAACTCCGCCCGTCAAACTGCTCAGCAGGGCGTGGTCAATCCGCGCGGCACCTTGAAAATAACGCTGCCAATTTGGTTGGCAACACCCGATTTTGCAAAATTATTACAACAATACCGCACTTTATACCCTGAAGTACGGTTGTCCCTCAATCTAGACAACCAACGTACTGATTTGATCGCTCATGGTTTTGATTTGGCACTACGCGTTGATCGCAGTATCGATCCGAATATTATTGTGAAACCGTTAAGCAACATCGAGTTCTATTGGGTCACTTCACCACAATATTTTCAGTCGCTCTCAGCCCCCATCAGCCTTGAAAACCTAAATCAACACATTGCCGTCACCCCAAATTACACCAGCACCGAATATGAGCTCAACAGTGTCGCCGACAGCAATAATACCATGATGTTAAAAGAGTTAGTCTGCGCCGGTATGGGAGTTGTCAATTTGCCGCAATGGGCAATTTCGGCAGAATTACAACAAGGACGTTTAGTCAGAGTGCTGACCGATGAAAAGGTGAAAAGCCTAAAACTCTATGCTGCCTACATGAACCGCGAGCATCTGAGTGCCAAAATCCGCACTTTTATCGATTTCTTAGCTGAAAAACTGGATAACAAAAAGGCGGAATAATCTCCGCCTTCATTCTCCTCAATCCTGAGTAGTGATCAATTTTTCTCTTTTTCCACCGCACTTTCAACGGAACTGGAGATCGTCAGATAGACTTCACTCGATAGCAACGGACGCAGCACTCTTGCCAACTCCGCAATTTTGGCACTGTCTGCGCCACCATTATCACTGAAATAACCGTTTTCACGCAAACTGGCGATAAAGGTAGAGAACACGGCCTTATCAAAAAATTCCGGCGCATTAATACCGTGCAGCACCGACAAACGCTGTGCCACCGATTGGCTCTCTTTCTCCAAACTGCCTCGTGCAATTTGCGGATCAGCTTGCAGGAAATCCAGTGTAATATAGTAGCGTTGCACCACCTCACGCACGCCTGCCGCCAGCAGTTGCAAGGAGCGAATATTGCGCTTATTGATGCTAAGCATATTTTCATGCTGATTGAGCAACGCTTGGCGCTGTAGCTCCGCTACAATTTTTGCAACGAATGGTTTGATCGCATCTTGATCAAAATCCATGAACAATTCTGCTTTCAAGAACGGATAAATTTTCTCTACCGCTTGCAATAACAGACTTTGTTGAATCGCTTCATGGTGGATCACAATCGAAGCAATCAGTGACGGCAACACAAACAGATGTTGAATGTTGTTACGATAATAAGTCATCAACACTGCTGAAGAGCGCTCCAGTCGGATAATTTCGCCGAAATTATCGTTTTCCAAAATAATCCCGACTTTATCCAAGCCCAATACATGCTCAAGCATCGCTTCAGGCGACTCTTGCGGCACGATCACATCACGGCTGTAGCTAACATTATTCAACAGTTGCTGATAACAACTGAGTTGCGCCAACAACTGCTCGCGTGACAACGCGCGCTGGCGGGAAGAGAGCAACACCGTACCAATCAAATTCATGGCATTGATCGCCGCAGCTTTATTGATATTACGCATCACTTGCTCTGCAATTTGATCCACTGCTGAACTCAACCAACTTTTACTCTCTTCACCATTCAGCTCTTTCCAATGCGGATAGTGCTGATTCAAATAAGTATTCAAGGTGATCGGTTCGCCGAAGTTGACATAACCTTTGCCCATATTGCGTAGCTTTTTAATCACTCGCAGCACCAAACCGGCGTTTTCTTTCTCTTTCGCCGCACCACGCAGCTCCTTAGCGTAGGTATCGACTTCCAAAACATGCTCATAACCGACATACACCGGCACCAAACTGATCGGTCGGGTCTGCCCCTCCATCAGCGCTTGCAAGGTCATCGACAACATCCCGGTTTTCGGCGCCAGCAAGCGCCCGGTGCGCGAACGCCCACCTTCAATAAAGAATTCGACCGCATAACCGCGATGAAAAAGTTCGGATAAATACTGACGAAACACGGTTGAATATAGACGGTTGCCACTGAAAGTACGGCGGATAAAAAATGCCCCCCAGCTGCGGAAACGTCCGCCGACCGGCCAAAAATTCAGATTAATTCCGGCAGCAATATGCGGTGGTACCAGCCCTTGGTGATATAACACATACGACAGTAATAGATAGTCAATATGGCTGCGGTGGCACGGAATATATACGATTTCATGCCCTTCAATCGCCAATTTTCGCACTCTGTCACCATTTTTGACATCGATACCACGATAGAGTTTATTCCACAGCCAGCCTAAAAAACGATCCGCTAAGCGCAGACTCTCATGGCTTACATCGGCGGCAATTTCGTGCAAAATATCTTCAGCATTTTTAGTCGCTTTAGCATGATCAATTTTTTTATTTTTCGCCTCATCGGCAATCGCCTCTTGCACTGCGGTAGCTTGCAAAATTTGGCGGAACATGGCTTGTCGATCCGGCAGGCGTGGACCGGTTGTGGAAGTACGTTGTTTAGCAAAGTGAATTTTGGCGACCCGGGTCAATTTAAGCGCAATTTCATCGTCACTGCCCTGCAAATGTGCCATGTCGCGCAACGACACCGCTTTGGAAAAGCGTACAAAATTATCACGCCCAAACCAAATCATCGCCCACAATTTCTGCAAACGACCTAAAAAACGCAAGTGCGGTAATTTCTTTTCACGCCCTGGCGAACGTCCCCACAGCACAGACACCGGCACCAACTGCACATCCAACTCAGGATGGCTGCGGTGCAATTCAAAATATTTGGAAAACAGCGTACGAGTATTCTCAGTCAGTTGCTGTGATTTAAAAAAACGGCGCCCTCTGTCCAAAAAGACAAAACGCGGCAGCTGGTCACCGTTAATTTTGTTATTCAATAACGGATCCGGCAGTCCCAACTGCAAGCAATTTTTGCGCAAAATCAGTAAATCGGTCTGTGAAGTGTAAGGCAATAAATATAAAAAGCACTTTTGCTTGTCCAACTCCAGCTCCCCAATCGGATCACTTGGGATAGGGTTAGATTTCACTGATAACGACAGCATAAAATTCAAAATCTTACGATAAATATTCAGAAAAATTGACATTCTTATTGTTATCCAAATTTAACGAGTTAATTAATTATTCGACACTAGGGTCTGTTGATGCTTCAGCCTATTTGCTGTTCCGCTAGCTATTCCGCTAAATTGTAAACTTTAACATAATTTCCAGTAATCGCCTATTTCCATCTTGGTCTGTGAGTCGAGCAATCGTCGTATCAGACACCATTTCTTACCGATTTAGTGATTGCACATTAGCAAATACTGTATATAATAACAGGTAAGCTGTATAAAAAAACAGGGGCTGACTATGAAACCACTAAAAGCACTCACACCACGCCAACAAAAGGTCTATGATTTTGTTCGCTCTCATTTAGAATCCACCGGTATGCCGCCCACTCGGGTGGAAATTGCCAAAGAGCTAGGCTTTCGCTCCCCCAATGCAGCGGAAGAGCATTTGAAAGCTTTAGCACGCAAAGGCGTGATCGAAATTTTATCCGGCACCTCGCGCGGCATTCGTTTATTGCTCAACGAAGAGCAAAGTGCGGTTGAAGAAGAGGAAGAAGGCTTGCCGCTGATCGGGCGGGTTGCTGCCGGGGCGCCCATTATGGCACAGCAGCATATCGAAGGCAGCTATAAAGTTGATGCGTCAATGTTTAAACCACAAGCGCATTTTTTACTAAAAGTCTATGGTATGTCGATGAAAGATATTGGTATTTTAGATGGCGATATGCTGGCGGTACACCGCACCCAAGATGTGCGCAACGGGCAGGTTGTGGTTGCCAGAATTGAAGATGAAGTCACGGTGAAACGGTTAGAAAGAAAAGGTTCGACTGTATATCTGCACGCTGAAAATGAAGAGTTTAAACCGATTGTGGTCGATCTAAAAACCGAACGGATGGAAATCGAAGGCATTGCGGTCGGTATTATTCGCAATAATGCTTGGATGTAACATTGTTCAGTTATTACTTAGCACATTAAAAAACGGCGCCATTATTATATATTGGCGCCGTTTTACTGTTAAAGTGCGGTTAGTCTAGGGTAAAGCTCACCGGAACTGACGGTGTGGAAATAACACCCGCTGGGCGCGGCCCAACTGCTCTGGCATTCTGCACCGCTTTCAAGGCGGCTTTATCCAAATCCGCATTGCCAGAAGACTTGATCACTTTCGGGTTTTGTGGCTTTCCATTCTCACTTAAGGTAAATGCCACCATCACCCGACCTTGTTTACGCATCATTCTTGCCCGCTGCGGATAGTTTTTATTGCGTTCAATTTCACGACGTAACTTAGCAAGATAGGCATCAATCTCCTTGCCACCGGCACCAGCCACATTCTGCTGAGTCGTGCTTTGTGGCCCGCTTGCCTTAGAAGCAATATTATTAGGCGACTCGACAGTTTTCGGTCCACGCGCAACATCTAACGGCTTAGGCTCTTTTTTCTTCGGTTTTTCCTTTGGTTTCTCTTTTGGTTTAGGCTTCTCTTTTGGTTTTTCCGGTTCCTTAGGCTTTTCCTCTTTCGGCGGCTCAGGTTTAACCGTTGGATCTGGAATTTCTTCTTTCGGCTCCGGCACCTCTTCTTTAATCGGCTCCGGTTCAGGTTCTGGTTCGGCTTCTACCATTGCCATCATCATTTCCATCGAGATGGTAGTACTGATCTCATTACTCACCTGTCCATTTGCACTTTCATCCGCCAGCGAACGAACGACCACCAGCAATAACAACAACGCAATCGCCAGATGAAAAACCAAAGAGACTACAAACCCAATTAGAGAACGGCGTTTTTGCATCACTGATTACCCTGTGGCTTTAACGTGACAATCGCCACATTCTTAATATCGTTTTTGGAAAACACATCAGTAATATCAACAAACTCCTGAAAAGGCGTCGCAGCATCAACTTTAAGCGTAACTTTCTGAGCTTTGTCCCATTTCGCCACTTCGTCAGCCAGCGCTTCTTTATTGATCGGCTTATCGTTATAGTACAGCTCGCCAGTTTCGGTCACTGTCAGCAATTTTGCCAAATCATCGGCTTTCATGGTCACGCTACTACTGGCTTTCGGCACATTCACCTGAATTTTGCCTTGTGAAATAAACGATGCCGTCACCAATACAATCGCCAACAGCACCAGCATAATATCCAAAAAAGGGATAATATTGATTTCATCAAATTTCTTCACCACACTTCCCCTTGCAATTAAACCTGCTGCTGTTTTTCGTTAAAGGCAAACCATTTCAATTTATTGACATCTACTTTTCGATTCAAACCGTTATAAAACACCATTGACGGAATCGCCACCAGGATCCCGACAGCGGTTGCTTTCAGTGCCAAGGAGAGGTTGACCATAATCGATGCCGCATCAATATCTCCACCAGATTGCCCCATGGTATAAAATGTTAACAAAATCCCGATCACCGTTCCCAACAACCCAACATAAGGTGCGTTTGACCCAATGGTTGAAATTGTGGTCAAATTGCGGGTCAAATCAATCTCCAGCTCATGAATCGTGTCATATTGTTCCACCTTGACCTGACTAAAAAAAATGATGCGTTCGATTACCATCCATAACATGATAAAACTCATCAATGCCAGCGTTCCCAAGATGATATAATCGGTATACTGCTCTAAAAATTCAAATAAATGATTCATTTACAACCTGCCTAGCCAAATATCGATAAAATAAAGAATAAAAAATACAAAGTGCGGTAACACTTTGTATTCTTGTAAGTGAGAATTACTTTCATTATTGTATCTAATTTATCCACTGGCGTAAATCAGAATTTTGGATCAATGAGGCGAAAAGTCAGCGCAAACAGATTGATGTTTCATATCGAGCTTATTCTTGTAATAATCCTTGTGCTAATAAATATTGACGTGCGACTGCTTTTGCCGATCGGTTTTCAACCTTAACCGCATAATTCATCTCTATCATCTGCTGTTCGCTGATTTTATCGGCTAATTGATTCAAAATAACCATTAACTTCGGATATTTAGCTAATGTTTCCGCACGTAACAATGGTGCTGCCTGATAGGCTGGAAACAACTGCCTGTCATCACGTAACAACGTCAAATGGTGCTGTTTTATTTCACTATCGGTCGAATACGCATCGGCAATTTGTGTTTCATTATTCAATAGGCTTTGATAACGCAACGCCGGTTCCATCGTTTTGACCGTTAAATTCAGCCCATAACGAGATTTCAAGCCTTGGTTACCGTCTTCACGATCATTAAACTCAAGGGTAAAACCGGCAACCGCACTTTGCTCAACCTTGCGCAAATCAGAGATCGTTGCCAGCCCATGCTGCTGAGCGTATTCATTTTTCACTACCACCGCATAGGTATTCTGAAACTGCATCGGCAACAAATATACTAAATTATCTTGCTGCTGAATCTGTGTTTTAGCATATTGATATACTGCATTTGGCTCCGTTTCAGCAAAGCCTGAATTCGGCAACAAGGTCGTCACAATCGTGCCACTAAATTCAGGGTAGATATCAATATCGCCACGCTTCAAAGCGTTATATAAAAAAACAGTTTTACCGAAATTAGGTTTCAGCACCACTTTTATATCGGAATTGGCTTCGATCAATTGTTGATACAGATTGATTAAAATATCCGGCTCACTCCCCAATTTTCCGGCAATGATCAGCGTATTATCATGCTGCTTACTCTTAAAAAACGTACTGCCGACCGTCAAACTACCAAGCACCAGCAAAAGTGCGGTCACAAAAATAATTCCGATGGGTTGCAGTCGCAGCCGAGCTAAATAACTAATGGCATAGTGCGCCAACATTGCCAACAAGGCGGAAGAAAATGCACCGATTAAGATCAGTGCACTATTATTGCGGTCAATACCTAATAAAATGAAGCTGCCTAAGCCGCCGGCACCGATCAACGCAGCCAATGTTGCAGTACCAATCACCATCACGGTGGAAGTGCGGATGCCGGCAATAATCATCGGCAATGCCAGAGCTAAACGATATTTTTTCAATTTTTCAAAGGAGGTCATGCCAAAAGCTTCGGCAGCCTCTTCCAGCGAGGACGGAATTTCGCGTAATCCGGTATAGGTGCTGTTCAGAATCGGGAAAATCGCATATGCGACCAGTGCGATAATGGTCGGCAGTTTACCGATACCGACCAATGGGATGAGCAATCCCAGCAGCGCTAAAGACGGAATCGTTTGCAAGATACCGCTTAATTGCAATGACCAATTGGCTGCACGTTGATATTTCTCTAACAGCACCGCCAACGGCAATGCAATTAATACTGCTAGCAGCACCGACAATAATGATAACTGCAAATGGACTAAAATCGCTTGTAGCCATTCTTGCTGACGGCTTAGCAATGTGGTTAGAAAATCGCTCATTCTGTCCTGCCTACGGCTTCAACCGGTTGAAAAAAACGCTGTACATAGTCATTTGCCGGTTTTTGCAAAATAGTTTGCGGCGCAGCAAGCTGCTGTAAAATACCGTCTTTCATTACGCCGATTCGGTCGCCTAATTTCAAGGCTTCTTCTACATAGTGAGTAACAAAAACGATAGTCGGAGCAAATTCACGGTGAATTTGCAAAATCAAATTCTGCAATTCCAAACGAGAAATCGGGTCTAAGGCGCTGAATGGTTCATCCATCAAAATAATTTTCGGTTCGGCAATAACGGCACGCAAAATGCCAATTCGTTGCTGTTCGCCGCCGGATAATTCAGCAGGTTTACGCGTAAGATAGTCGAGCGGCAGCTGTACTTTTTCCAATAACTCATGCGTGCGTGCGGTGATTCGCTTTTTATCCCAACCTTTCAATGCTGGGATCAGGGCAATATTCTCCGCTACCGTCATATTGGGAAATAGCGCAATTTGCTGCAAAACATAGCCCATTTCCAAGCGCAGTCGACGCTTGTTATACTCACGACTATTTTTACCGGCAATAATAATTTCACCACCATCTTTGTCGATCAATCCATTCAGCATTTTCAATAATGTTGTTTTGCCACTGCCGCTTTCCCCCACTAACACAAAAAACTCACCGCAGTGGATCTTCATGCTGACATTCCGTACTGCTATTTTATCTGCGTAATGTTTACTGACATCTTGTAGCTCGATCATCATGATCTCCGTTTTCGGTGCTAGGATTTCAACGTCAAAATCATACGTTGAACTATAAAGATTACTCTCTCACTTAGCCCATGTCGCAAAGTGATCAATGACAATATGAAAGTGCGGTTAAGTTTGAATTTAATTGGGCTGGCTAGTTGCTGCCCGTTGGCTGCGCTGGTAAATTTCCAATGCTTGCGGCAATACTTCAGCCAAGTTGGCTTCCCGTTCAGCATAAGCTGGGTGTGTCGAGGCTAATTGGCGGAGAAAGCCATTATTGTCGCCGGAAAATTCATACATCTTTGCCCACAATCGCTTGGCAGCATTTGGATTATAGCCGCCTTCCGCCATGATCAGCAGCCCCAATCGATCGGCTTCCAGCTCGCTGCTGCGCGAATAAGGTTTATTCACCGCATATTCCGGTGCCAAAACCACTGCACTACCTGCATAATTGACTAAACTAGAGGCAGCTACTGATCCAAACAAACCAAGTGCATAACTGGCTCGACTAATGTTTACCTGATGTTTGCCATGCTCTTTGACGACATGCGCCATCTCATGTGCCAAAATCAGCGCCAATTCATCATCACTTAATTTTAGAACTTCAAGCAACCCGGTATAAATGACCATTTTTCCACCAGGCATTGTCCATGCCCCGGCCTCTTTCGGATTGCGCAATACGACTATCTGCCAATCGAAAGCACTACCACTCTGATTGCTTTTCTCCGCAATCGGGTGCAAACGAGCAAAAACTCGCTGTACTCGCAGTGCGGCTTCAGAGTTGTGTTCCACCACCCCGAACATTTCCATTTGATTGACCATGCGCTGATAACTTTTGGCAGAACGCTGATTCAGATTTTCGCTGCTGGTACAGCCCAGCAGCGAAAATAATAGCGCAACCACCACCCAAAAACGGGCGTCTCTCATGATTTATACCGTTCCATTAACTTATCAACCGGCTTTATTTGATTTTTTATATAATTCCAGCGCATCCGGCATCAGCTTACGCAAATTAGCTTCACGCGCTGAATCGGTTGGGTGAGTGGAGATCAAACCTTCCAATGCGCCACCAGAACCACCACTGGCGGCACTCATTTTCTGCCACAGGCTGATCGACGCTTCAGGATCATAACCGGCTTCCGCCATCAGCAATAAACCGATCTCATCCGCTTCGGTTTCATTGCTGCGTGAAAATGGTTTATTCAAGCCGTACTCTTGCGTCAAACCAACAACCGTACTGAAATCATAACCGGTGGCGGCAGATAGCGCTACATTGCCAATGCTGCCCAAAAGGCCGGTCGCCATATTAAAATTCACTTTTTGCTTGCCGTGTTCTTTCAATGCGTGCGCCATTTCATGCCCCATCACCACCGCAATTTCGTTATCATTTAATTTCAAACGATCGACCAAGCCGGTATAAAACATCATTTTTCCGCCCGGCATCGCCCATGCGTTCAATTCATTGTTTTTCATCACCGTAATCTGCCATTGAAACGGCACACCGGTGTCATTGGCTTTTTCCGCATATGGCTTGATTCTCTGGAATACTTTTTGGATCCGTTTTGAGGTCGCTGAGGTCGTATCAATCACCCCCTGCCGTTTCATTTCATTAATCGTTTGAGTATAACTGCTAGCCGCTTGCTGATTAATAGTTTGCGTGTCAGCACAACCTGCCAAGCCAACAGATAACATCAACGCCAAGGTCATTGCTTTGAATTGCTTTTTCATCATTAGCTCCTCATTGATTAAAAAAATACCGCACTTTTTACAAAGCGCGGTATAAAATTAACTCATTCATATTGCATGAAACGATGTTATTTCTTGGCACGCTCAAACGAGGTTTTAATCTCTTCACGCGCTGCTTCAACACCTTCCCAGCCGTCCACTTTCACCCATTTTCCGGCTTCCAGTGCTTTGTAGTTTTCAAAGAAATGTTGAATCTGTGCTTTTAGCAATGCAGGTACATCGTTAATGTCTTTGATGTGATCATACTCTTTGCTAAGCTTGCTGTGTGGTACCGCGATCAATTTAGCATCTGAGCCGGCTTCGTCAGTCATTTTCAACACGCCGACCGGACGGCAACGGATCACCGAGCCAGGAAGTAATGGATAAGGGGTTGGCACCAGCACATCAACCGGATCACCGTCTAACGACAGGGTATTGTTGATGTAGCCGTAGTTGGCAGGATAGAACATGGCAGTCGCCATGAAACGATCGACGAACACCGCACCGGAGTCTTTATCTACTTCATATTTAATTGGATCTGCATTGGCAGGGATTTCAATCACCACATAAATATCATCTGGCAGTTCTTTACCGGCAGGGACTTTTTCTAAACCCATGTTATATTCCTTTTCAATTTGTGAATGTCAATAAACTTGCTGAATTATAGCCTTAATCTTTTGCTTTTGTCGAGAAGATCAACGACGAGAAGTCGCAGCAAACAAGCAAAGTGCGGTAGCACAGACCGCACTTTACAACTGAATCTACAATTTTTCTACCAACTCAACCGCTGCACCAATATAATTCGCCGGCGTCAGTTGTTTTAAGCGCTCTTTTTCTGCTGCAGGAATAGACAAGCCATCAATAAACGCCTGCATGGCCGCTGCGTCCACGCGTTTGCCACGGGTCAGCTCTTTCAATTTCTCGTACGGTTTTTCAATACCGTAACGGCGCATTACCGTTTGGATCGGCTCGGCCAGCACTTCCCAGTTTTGATCCAGTTCGGCACGCAAATGGGCTTCGTTGACTTCTAACTTGCTGATGCCTTTGCTGCTGGCGGCATAAGCGATCAAGCTATAGCCCAGGCCAACCCCAAGATTACGCAACACAGTCGAATCGGTGAGATCACGCTGCCAGCGAGAAATCGGCAGTTTCGCGCCCAAATGCGCCATCACCGCGTTCGCTAAACCTAAATTGCCTTCCGAATTCTCAAAATCAATCGGATTGACTTTGTGTGGCATCGTTGACGAGCCGATTTCGCCGGCAATCGTGCGCTGTTTGAAGTGATTCAGGGCGATATAACCCCACATATCACGGTCAAAATCAATAATAATAGTGTTAAAACGCGCAATGTTGTCAAACAGCTCGGCGATATAATCATGCGGTTCGATTTGCGTGGTATATGGATTCCAAGTGATCCCCAAACTTTCGACAAATTCTTGGCTGAACACATGCCAATCGATATCTGGATACGCCGACAAATGGGCATTATAGTTGCCGACCGCACCATTGATTTTGCCTAAGATTTCCACTTGTTGCAGCTGTTTCACCTGACGCTGCAAACGATACACCACATTCGCCATTTCTTTGCCAACAGTGGACGGAGAAGCCGGTTGCCCGTGGGTGCGCGACAACAACGGGATGGTTTTAAACTGTTCTGCCAAATCTTTGATTTCACTGATCAGCTTCTGCCACGCTGGCAAAACCACCTCGTCACGTGCGGTTTTCAGCATCAAGGCATGCGATAAGTTGTTGATATCCTCCGAGGTACAAGCGAAATGGATAAACTCGCTCACCGTCGCCAATTCCGGCAGGGCTTCGGATTTCTCTTTTAAGAAATATTCCACCGCTTTCACATCATGGTTGGTCGTGCGTTCAATGTCTTTAATCCGTTGCGCATCGGCGAGGGAAAAATCCGCCACGATCTGATTCAAATAATCGTTCGCCTGTGGTGAAAGAACAGCAACTTCAGCGATTTCAGCGGTTGCCGCTAATTTTTGCAACCAACGGACTTCGACCTCCACCCTAAATTTCAGCAACCCAAACTCACTGAATATTGAACGTAAACTGGCGGCTTTGTCTTGATAACGACCGTCAATCGGCGAAAGTGCGGTTAAAGCATTAAGTTCCATTAAAGAAAACTCCGTGTGATGAAATTAAAGAGAAGAATAAATCTGTTGTGCATGTTGGTAATATTTGTTACGGCTGAACAACAATTTCAGGCGCGAACCGCCCAACTGCCGCCACAACACCGCTGAACGAATGCCGCACAGCAAAGTGGCACGCACCCGATTTTGAATCGCCGTTTGCTGCAAATACACCGGCGAACCTTTCACTTGAATCTTCGCCCCTAGCGGACTGATCACATCGACATAAATCGCAGCGATGCTGGCGATCATCTGGTCATCAAGCAGCTCAAAATGTTGTAGCTGGCGGTCCAAGCCTTGAATGCGGCTGCCCAATAGCTGCTTGCTTTGTGGGTTCTTTTCCAGCTTAGCTTCCAATGCGATCAAACTCATCCAATAGCGCCCGACGTTAATGTCCATCTCACCCTTGGCACCGGAAACCTGCTCCAGCAAGGTGCTCAGTCCCAGGGTTAAATTGTGCGGATCATCGCCGTAAACGTCCAACGTGGATTTTGGTGAGGTGTTGATTAATGATTTCAGTGACACCGCAAACGCCGCTTGATCGGCACTGCCCTGCTCCGAAAATTGCCGCACCAACTTCGCCGCCTGACAAACACCGGCTAGGGCAAGGGTGAGATCATGATAGTCTGCCATAGTTATTTCGATAGAGTCCTGCTGTTTAAATTGGATTAAGTTTACATTAAATTTGCAACGGGCTCTAGGGTTTGTTTAACGGTTGAAAATCAAACCAGATCTGGTAGCTACTTCGATCTGTTCATCACTCAATGTTTTAAATTAAGTGCTCGTTGGTTTTCATTCCTGATTATTTACCAGCCCCGCCACAAACGGTAAATTACGCCATTTATGTTGCCAAGGCAAGCCGTAGCCGACCAGTAAATCGTCGTTTTGCATTTCGTAGGCGTAATATTGTTTCACTGGAATATCCACCCGTCCCGGTTTAACAAACAAGGTGGCAATCGCAAGGGATTTTGGGGCGAAGGTTTGCAGGTGTGCGACTAAACGCTTCATCGTGCCGCCGGATTCAATGGCATCGTCGATTAAAATCACATCACGGTTTGTGATCTCAATATTCTGGTGGTACACAATTACGGATTGATTTTGGCGGTCACCCGGGGTGTGTGGGCAGGAGATGTAGTCCATTTCGATTTCGAACGTGAATTTGCGAACCAAATCGGCAGTAAATAAAATCCCACCGGGCACGACGGTGATCACCACCGCACTTTGATTTTGTGAATGCTGATATTGTGCATTTAGTAAGGCCGCCACTGTTGCCACGCCCTGTTGTATCGCACTTTCACTCAATACCACATCACCAATAGTTGTCATCATTCTGTTTCCTCTGTCTAGCTGACATCTTTCGAATAATAATTCAATGCGGTTTGCCAGGCCCAGCCCTGTTTTGCCCAAAAGGCATTGCCGCTTTGGTTGTCAGCGAAGACTAACAAGCGGGCTTTGCTGATCTGCTGTTGTGCCAATTGTTGTTCAAGATGCTGTAAAAGTGCGGTGCCGATGCCTTTACCCTGAACGTTTTGTGCCACTGCCATATGGTAAATCGTAGCACGGCGCCCATCGTAGCCGCACATAATCACACCGAGCAGTTGCTCAGCTTGTACAGCGACAAAATTCAGTTCAGGATTGAAAGCAAGAAACGCGGCAATCGCTTGTTCGTTATCATCCACTGCGCTCATACCCATACCGGGGGTGTTGCGCCACAGTTCGGCAACTTGCGCATAATCATCGGCTTGCATTGGGCGGATGGTGAACACTGAAAGTGCGGTAGTCATTCGCTTATCACTCACTACTTAATGGCACTTTTGACCGCACTTTCGATAATGCCGCCACCGAGGCAAACTTCACCCTGATAAAACACCGCCGATTGCCCCGGTGTCACCGCAATTTGCGGCTGGTCGAACCGCACTTCTATCCTCTCATCATCAAGCGGCAGAATTTCACAGCCAATATCCTCTTGGCGATAACGGGTTTTGACTGTACAACGCAACACTTGGCGAATCGGTTCACGACTGACCCAATGCAATTGTTGTGCAAGAAGACCGCTGGACAATAATGCGGAATTATCCAAGCCTTGCGCCACGATTAGCGCATTGTTAACCAGGTCTTTCTCGACCACATACCACGCATTTTCGTCTTTGCCTTTCACTCCGCCAATCCGCAAGCCCTTACGCTGTCCGAGGGTATGATACATCAAGCCGTCATGCCGTCCGATCACGTCGCCTTCAAGGGTTCGGATTTCTCCCGGCTGTGCCGGCAGATAGCGTGCCAAAAAGTCTTTAAATTTACGTTCACCGATAAAACAAATTCCGGTCGAATCTTTTTTCTTGGCGGTGATCAGCCCCAGCTCTTCGGCAATTTGGCGCACCAGCGGCTTTTCCAATTCTCCGACCGGAAACAGACTTTGCGCCACTTGTTGATGGCTCAGGGTATACAAAAAATAGCTCTGATCCTTGTTGTTATCCAAACCACGCAGCAGTTGCACCTTAGCACCAACCGCACTTTGCCTGTTTTCGTCAAGCACCGAACGGCGCACATAGTGGCCGGTGGCAATATAATCCGCCCCTAGATCTTCGGCGGCATACTCCAGAAAGGCTTTGAATTTAATCTCTTTATTGCACAAAATATCCGGATTAGGCGTGCGCCCTGCCTTATATTCAGTTAAGAAATGCTCAAATACATTATCCCAATATTCGGCGGCAAAATTGATTTTGTGCAGTTGAATACCCAGTTTATCGCAAACGGCTTGCGCATCGGCTAAATCGGTTGCGGCGGTGCAATAATCACTGTCGTCGTCCTCTTCCCAGTTTTTCATAAACAGCCCTTCAACTTGGTAGCCTTGCTGCTGCAGAATATAGGCAGAAACGGAAGAGTCAACGCCGCCGGACATACCGACAATCACTTTTTTACCAGCGTTAAGCGTTTTTTGCGCATCGCTAAGCGGGTTTAATTTCTCAAAAGTTGCTGAGATTAAGCTCATTGAAAATCCAATTGTTTGACATAAAAGAATAGTTTAGGATTACCGAAAATCGGGCAGCAATCACTGACCTTCGATACGGCGACATTAGATAATGCGTTCCTGCTGTTGCAGCTTTTGCTGTCTGGCGGCTTCAGCGGCCATTTTGGCTTTGCGATTGTCACAAGGTTCCGGACAATCACACACTTTGTCCAAGCCTAAGCTGGCGATACCGCCACAACTGCCGTGAATCGATTTGCGCTTAACCCAATAACCAATCGACATCGCCAAAATAACCAAGACGAAAAAGCCAAAGGTAATCAAAAATAGTTTCATTCTCTCTCTTTCTCCTACTATTATTGCGCCAACATCGGTTTGAACGCTGATGACATTCTAATCTCAAAGCCATTATTTGTCTTGATAATCAGGTAAACCGCCAAATTATTTTTTTCGGCAATCTCTAGTGCTTTATCAGCACCGAGTACGAAAAGTCCGGTTGCCAAGCCGTCAGCGGTCATACAAGAAGGAGACAAAACTGTGATTGAAACCAAATTATGACCGATCGGCTTACCGGTTTTGGGATCGATCTCATGGGAGAAGCGCACCCCGTCCTGTTCGAAATAGTTGCGATAATCACCCGAAGTCGCCATCGCCATATTTTGTAACCCGATAATTTGCTGTACCGCTCTTGAACCGTCAAACTCCGGTTTTTCAATAGCGATTTGCCAGGCTTTCCCCTCTTTGTTCAAGCCCTTAGCCCGCACTTCACCACCAATTTCGACCATATATTGCTGGATATGCAGCGAATCTAAATAATCAGCCAATTGGTCGACACCGAAGCCCTTGGCAATCGCAGACAGATCAATATATAAGTTTGGTACGCTTTTACGCAGTTGATATTGCCCGTCTTGTTTATCCAAATGCAGCTTCTCAATCCCAACCCAGGCACGGCGATCTTGAATCTCTTGCTCTGTCGGTGCTTTATCCGGGCGGTTTTCCGGTCCGAATCCCCACAAATTAACCAATGGTCCGACCGTGATATCCAAGGCGCCCTCGGTCATTTGGTTTAAGCGAATCGCTTCTTCAACCACCTTACCAAATTCCGGCGCAATTGCAAACGGTGTATCCACTTGTTGTAATTGATTGAAGCGTGAAATTTCCGACTCTTTTTGGTAGGTCGACATTTGCCGATTCACTTCTTGCAAAGTGCGGTCTAGCGCCTTTTGTACCTCACCCGGTGACGGTAAATCCAATTTACTGTCCGCCAAATATTTGACATTATAAGTGGTGCCCATGGTTTTGCCACCAAAAACCACTTCTGTGCTTTTATCACCACAAGCAATCACACTGACGCTAATAAAAAAGGCTAGCCCGATACGGGCCAGCCAATAACTTACTTGTTTTAATAACATTTTTTCATTCCAAAATGGTTATCAACCGCCAAAGTCGTCTAAGAGGATGTTCTCATCTTCAACGCCCAAGTTTTTCAACATGCCGATTACGGCGGCATTCATCATCGGCGGTCCACACATATAGTATTCACAATCTTCCGGTGCTTCATGATTTTTCAGATAGTTTTCATACAATACGTTGTGGATAAAGCCGGTGTAGCCGTCCCAATTATCTTCCGGTAACGGATCAGACAAGGCCACATGCCATTTGAAGTTGTCATTTTCCGCTTGCAAACCGTCAAAATCTTCCACATAAAACATCTCACGTTTGGAGCGAGCGCCGTACCAATAGGTCATTTTACGTTTGGATTTCAAGCGTTTTAATTGATCAAAGATATGTGAACGCATCGGCGCCATACCGGCACCACCACCGACAAACACCATTTCGGCGTCAGTATCTTTGGCAAAGAATTCACCGAACGGTCCAGAGATGGTTACTTTATCACCCGCTTTCAATGACCAGATATAAGACGACATTTGTCCCGGCGGTGCATCAGGCTGTTTCGGTGGCGGCGTTGCGATCCGCACGTTCAACATGATGATCCCTTTCTCTTCTGGATAGGATGCCATTGAGTAAGCACGTGTGATCGGCTCATCCACTTTAGAAACATAGCGGAATAAATTGAATTTATCCCAATCTTCACGATACTCTTGCGGCACATCAAAGTCGCTGTATTTGACGGTATGCGGATCCGCTTCAATCTGAATATAACCACCAGCACGGAACGGCACTTCTTCGCCTTCCGGAATTGCCAATTTTAACTCTTTGATAAAGGTCGCTTTGTTGTCATTAGAAATAACGGTACATTCCCATTTTTTCACGCCGAAAATTTCCGGCTCGACTTCCACTTCCATGTCGGTTTTGACGTTAACCTGACACCCCAAACGCCAGCCTTCTTTGGCTTCTTTTTTGCTGATATGGGAAAGTTCGGTTGGCAAAATATCACCGCCGCCATGTAATACTTTTACCTTACATTGACCGCAAGAACCGCCGCCGCCGCAAGCAGAAGACAAGAAAATACCTTCGCTCGCCAATGCGCCTAACAACTTGCCGCCCGCAGGCAATTTAATCGCTTTGCTCGGATCTTCATTGATGCCGATAGTAATGTCACCGGAATTGACCAGCTTGGATTTGGCGAATAGAATTAACACCACCAATACCAGCACGATCACGGTAAACATTGCGATACCTAAAATGATTTCCATCTGCTATTCCTCTCTTTACAACTGAATGCCGGAGAATGACATAAAGCCAAGCGCCATCAAGCCTACCGTGATAAATGTTATTCCCAAGCCACGTAAACCTTTTGGCACATCGGAATATTTCATTTTTTCGGTCAACCCGGCTAAGGCAACGATGGCCAACATCCAACCAGTGCCCGCTCCGATACCGTAAACCACGGATTCAGCAAAATTATAATCACGTTGTACCATGAAGGACACGCCACCGAAAATCGCACAGTTTACAGTGATCAACGGCAGGAAAATCCCTAAGGCGTTATACAATGCCGGGAAATATTTATCTAAAATCATTTCCAGAATTTGTACCAAGGCCGCAATCACACCAATAAAGGTAATAAAGTTAAGGAAACTGAGGTCAACACCTTCAACCAAAGCACCGTCTTTTAAGATCAGGTTATACACCACGTTATTGGCCGGTACCGCAATGCCCAATACCACGATAACCGCAATGCCCAAACCAAAGGCTGTCGATACCTTTTTCGATACCGCCAGGAAAGTACACATGCCAAGGAAGAAAGCCAGTGCCATATTTTCGATAAAAATCGAACGCACAAAAAGACTGATATAGTGTTCCATGCTTATTTACTCTCCACTTGTTCCGGTTTGTAGGTTCTTAATAACCAGATAACGAAACCGATAATAAAGAATGCACTTGGCGCTAACAAGAATAGGCCATTCGGTTGATACCAGCCACCGTTGTTCACGGTTTCCATAATGGTCACACCGAACAATTTTCCGGATCCAATCAGTTCACGCAGAAATGCTACCACGATTAAAATCGCACCATAGCCTAAGCCATTACCGATTCCGTCAATAAAACTGTCTACCGGGCCTTCCTTCATCGCAAACGCTTCTGCACGTCCCATAACGATACAGTTGGTGATAATCAAACCGACGAATACCGAGAGCTGCTTGGAAATATCATAAGCGTAAGCCCGCAAAATTTGGTCAACTAAGATAACCAAAGAGGCAATAATCGCCATTTGCACGATAATCCGCACGCTGTTTGGAATAAAGTTGCGAATGCAAGAAATAAAGAAACTGGAAAACGCAGTAACGAATATTACCGCAATCGCCATCACCACTGCGGTTTCCAACTTGGTTGTCACCGCCAACGCAGAACAGATCCCGAGGATTTGCAATGCAATCGGGTTGTTATCCAAGATAGGGGATAACAATAAGCCCTTTCTACCTTTTAACTCAGCCATTGTTTAATACTCCTGTTCTTAATTTTTCCAAGAACGGACCGAAACCGTTTTTACCAAACCAGAATTTGAAACTAGCGTCGACGCCGTTCGCTGTTAGCGTAGCACCAGATAACGCATCGATTCCGTGTTCTTTATTGGCCGAACCGCCTTTGGCAACAAATAACGCTTCTTGTCCCTGGGCATCATAAATTTTCTTACCTGGGAATTGGGCTTGCCAGCCCGGATTTTCAATTTCACCGCCCAAGCCCGGCGTTTCACCGTGTTGATAATAGGTGATACCGTCAATCGTATTGCCGTCAGGTTGTACCGCCACAAAACCGTACATCACTGACCACAGCCCAGAGCCATAAATCGGTAACACGATTTTGTCCACATGTCCCCGATCATTTTTGACAAGATAAACCTCCGCCAAATTGGCACGGCGACGAATTTTGGCCAAGTCATCTTTGGCAGGTAGCGCAATGCTGGCTTGCGGATTTTTAACCGCAGCAGCTGCATCAAATCCTGCTTGTTCCGGTGCATATTCACCGCTATTTAGATCGACCAGACGCGGCTCAATATTTTTTGCATAGACTTCATTAATATTGATGCCCGGCTTCAACAAACCGGCCACGCTCAGGATATTTTTTTGTTTATCCAGTAATTTTTGCTTCTCTTGTGCCGGTTTTAAGCTCACTGCCGAGCCAGCAACAATAATAGAGCAGACCAAGCTGATCAAAAGGATCACCAGAATTGTGCCTGCAAAACTGTCTTTTTTAAACATTGCGAGCTCTCCTACGTTTGATATTTGCCTGAACGACCAAGTAGTCAAATAACGGCGCAAACAAATTAGCAAATAGAATCGCTAACATCATCCCTTCCGGGTAAGCCGGATTAACTACACGGATCAAGACGCACATTGCTCCGATTAAAATACCGTACCACCATTTGCCTTTATTGGTGAAAGAGGCTGACACCGGATCGGTTGCCATAAACAGCATCCCTAACGCAAAGCCACCCAACACTAAATGCCAATGCCAAGGCATCGCAAATAATGGGTTAGTCTCGGAACCGATCAGATTAAACAGCGTCGAAATCGCGATCATCCCAATCATTACGCCGGCAATAATCCGCCAAGACGCAATGCGGGCAAACACGATAATTGCAGCACCGATTAACAGTGCCAAGGTAGAGACTTCACCGATAGAGCCCGGAATATTACCTAAAAATGCGTCCATCCATTGAATCGGCTGACCGGTAACCACATGTTTCAGTCCCGCTTCTCCACCGTTTGCCCACTGTGAAAGTGCGGTTGCGCCAGAAAAACCGTCTGCTGCGACCCAAACTGCATCGCCGGAGATTTGTCCCGGATAAGCAAAAAACAGGAATGCACGTCCCGCTAATGCAGGGTTCATAAAGTTTTTACCCACACCGCCAAACACTTCTTTGGCAACAACAACCCCGAATGTAGCTGCCAAGGCGGCTTGCCATAACGGTAGCGTTGGTGGAACAATAAGTGCTAATAAAATTGAGGTGACAAAGAACCCTTCATTAATCTCATGGCGGCGAATTGTCGCAAATACCACTTCCCAGAAACCGCCCACCGCAAAAATAACTGCATAGATTGGTAAAAAGAAAATGGCACCCAACACAATTTTCGCCAGCACACCCGCACTTTGCGACAATATGCCAAGCATATCAGCCAGTGCAAAATGCCAGTCATTGGCAATATTTTGTGCGACATTTTGCGCAAAAACGTCTGGTGATGCCAAGCTGCCTAATGCCAACAATGATTGCGCACCGACGTTATACATTCCATAGAACATGGCAGGAAACAGTGCTAACCAAACCAATACCATCATGCGTTTCGAGTCGATCGCATCACGAACGTGCGAAGACTTGTGTGTCACCGTACCCGGCGTATATAAAAATGTAGCGGTGGCTTCATACAACGCATACCATTTTTCATATTTTCCGCCCGGCAAAAACGCAGGTTCGATTTTCTCTAAAAAATGTTTTAAACCCATTTTTAACCTTCCTTCTCGATCTTATCTAGCGCAGCACGCAAGATTGGACCATATTCATTTTTACCCGGACAGACAAAAGTACACAGCGCCAAATCTTCTTCATCAAGCTCCAAGCAACCTAAGGCTTGTGCACTGTCAGTGTCACCTGCGCTCAAATCACGCAATAGCAGAGTCGGGATAATATCCAACGGTACGACGCGTTCATATGAACCGATCGGCACCATTGCGCGGTGTCCACCGTGCAACGCTGAAGTAAAGTTAAATAATTTGTTGCCGAAATGCCCCAATACGGTACGGGTAACCGAAAACTTATTTGCACCCGGCATGATCCAGCCTAAGAACTCTTTTTCACGCCCTTCGGCAATCACCGAAACTTGTAACGCATAACGTCCCAAATAGTCATGCGGACCAACCGCAGTGGTACCACTCAGTACTGAGCCGGAAATTACACGGTTTTCACCGTCTTTCAATTGGTTGGCTGTTAATTGTGAAAGGTTGGCGCCCAAGCGAGTGCGTAACAATGTCGGATTCTTCACTTGTGGACCCGCTAGCGCAACCACTCGTTCCACATACAATTCTCCAGTGGTAAACAATTTACCAATTGCAATCACGTCTTGATAATTCAGATACCAAACTGATTTGGTGGCACTGACTGGGTCTAAAAAGTGAATATGTGTACCACTTAATCCGGCAGGATGCGGGCCGGCAAACTCTTCGATTTGCAGCTTCTCGATTTGTGGTGTATTAATCGATGAACCCGCTGCTTTGCACAGATACAGCTTGTTACTATTCAAACGACTCAACACCAACAAGCCATCTTGAAATGCTTGCTGATTTTCTTGAATAATCACTGTTGGATCAGCTGCTAATGGGTTGCTGTCCATGGCGTTGACAAAAATAGCTGCCGGGATGCTATCAACTGCAGGCGTTTTGCTGAACGGACGCATACGAAGTGCGGTCCACAGACCGGACTCCAGCAAATTTTGACGAACCTGTTCGTCACTTAACGACGACAGTTGCTGAGGCTCATAGCGGTTAAAGGTAACTTGTTCATTTCCTTCAATGCGAATCACCACTGATTGTAATACACGCTTAGCGCCACGATTAATTGCCGTCACGGTGCCACTTGCCGGTGCGGTAAATACCACACCTGGGTTTTTCTTATCAGAGAAAAGCACCTGACCTTTCTTGACAACATCCCCTTCGCGGACACTCATAGACGGACGCATACCCACATAATCTTCGCCAAGCACCGCAACGTCAGTAATGGCAGGGCCATTCTGGATTACCTGTGCCGGCTTCCCTGAAATTGGAAGATCCAAGCCTTTCTTAATTGTAATCATATTGTTAGCACTACTTTTAGTTAGGTTTACATCACGACTGCTACCGCAAGATCATCGCTGGCAACAGCCTCGTTTTGAGCAATGAATGGCGAAAAAGTTTTACCGTATCGCGACGAGGATCGCCGATAAAGACTTACCGCTCAAACATAAAAGTTAAAACTCAAATTCTGGTTCTCTCGAAAAGCTGTATTTGCTCCTTACATTCACAAAACAAGCTGTCTCGAGTGGTTAAATTTTTGATAATAGAAACGGCTTATTGTAACCAATTCACCCCCTATAATTCTACTTTAACCACGACTTTTTTTGATCTGAGTCCATTATTTTACTAAATTTGTTATCACAGTGTTACGAAATAACTACAAGGAGTTAATCACCATGTCCCATACAATTCGGTGATGGCAAGACTTGTTGCTGTTTTTCTCGCCATTCCGTTTCGTCATAGGCATGAATTGCCAAAGCGTGAATAGCATTGTTTTGTGGCTGGACGAGCTGATAGATTTTTTGATGACGAGCCACCGCCCGCAAGCCATTAAATGCCGCTGCGACCACAATCACTTTAAAATGCGAATTCGCCCCTTTACCGGAAGCGTGCATATGACTTTCATTAACCACGTCTAGATAGCTAGGCTGCAATGCCTGTTGCAAAAGTGCGGTAATCTGTTGCTGATCCATAAAAACTCCCACGTTCAAATAAAATGAATAAAATAGTGATTTTGTGGTCTAACGCTATACTTTGTTACGTTAGTTTGCAACAATAACCCTCAGATATTTTACAGACCCTAAGGAGATAAAATGAAACAAGCCTCATTAAAAACTTTTTCATATGCCTTACTTTTAGGCGGTGCGGTATTACTGACCGGCTGTCAAACCCAAAGCAACAATGTATTGACATTTACGCCACCGGCACCCACCGCACAATTTAATACTGCCAATCAGCGGGTTGTTGTCAACGTTGTCAGCCAAGATCAGCGCAACACGGCTACCATTGCCAGTTATACTGAAAGCGGCAGCATGAAGCATTTAACCTCAAGTCCTGAAGTGTCACAACTGTTTCAACAAGTGGTACAACAAGGCTTAAACAGCAAAGGATTTCGGATTGCCAGCGGCGCTAACTCGAACAGCAACGTAGTGGTTCGAATCACTGACTTCAATGCGCAAGTAACCGAAGGCAATCTGAAATATAAAATCGACAGCAAAGTGAATATGGTGGTCGAAGTACAAGGCGCAAAAGGCACCTTCTCGAAAAGCTTCGGCGCCACCAACTCGCAAGAGGGGGTATTCGGTGTAAATAATGAAGGTATCCAAAAAATCATCAACAAATCATTCCAAGATGTCGTGACCAAGTTCTATAACGACAATGAAATCAGCAATGCGTTGCTGAGTTTAAGCCAGTAATTCAAAGTCCCAGCTAAAACCGCACTTCAAAAGTGCGGTTTTTTTAACACCTAAATTCAGACAACAAAAAAACCCGCTGAGTAGACTCAACGGGTTATGAATAATGGCTCCTCCTGCTGGACTTGAACCAGCGACATACGGATTAACAGTCCGCCGTTCTACCGACTGAACTAAGGAGGAAAAGTGGTGCCTCGAGGCGGAATCGAACCACCGACACGGGGATTTTCAATCCCCTGCTCTACCGACTGAGCTATCGAGGCAACTCATCAGTGGTGCGTATTAAACGTTTTTTTGAGTTTCAAGTCAACCTCTATTTTAAAAAAACTTTCATTGCCCCACTCGTTTGCACGCTTTATGTGCAAAGCGTCTGTTTTTAATCCGAAAATTGTTTATTAATTCGCTCGCACCCGATATTTTTTCTGTGCCGAATCAACCTTCACCAGATAATTTCTTGCCTGTGAAGACGGATGCTTGGTGGTCAAAGTGCGGTATACTTGCTCAGGCAGTAAGCGGTTGATTTTTTCCACCGCCATGGTTTTATCCTGATCGAACACGCGCAACACCGCTCCTGCACCGCTGTTGTAGGCGGAAATCATGGCATAACGTTTCGACGACGGATCGGTGATACCTGCCAAATAGCTGTTTTGCAGAATTGATAAATAAGCAACCCCCGCATCAATATTTTGGTGCGGATCAAACAAATACTCTTTATTAGGCTGCCCCTCTCGGTTTTTCACAATTTTAAACACATCACGCCCAGCAGTGTGCGGCACTACCTGCATTAAGCCCATTGCGTTGGCATAACTAATGGCATAAGGGTTAAAACTGGATTCTGTTTGCATGATCGCCAAAATCAAGCTTTCATCAATATTATAGTGGCGTGCTGCACGACGCACAAAAGGCACATATTTTTGCGCCCGCACATTAACATGGTTGGCAATCATCGGAATCGTAACATATTCTACCAGCTGTCCGTTGCCCAAACGGCGGGTTTGCAAACTGTTTTGCAGCAAATAATTGGCAAATTGATTAGCGCTATCCAAATTATTAATCGTAGCCCCTCGATGATCAACCACCTGCCCCGCCAAGAACGGGCGCGAGCTGATTGGCGCATCACCGTCAGCAAACAGATCGATGCCGTTAGCATCAGAGCCCATCATCAACGTATGCACGATTGATTTTTTTAAACGGTAGGCATCCATTCCCTGGGTTTCAATTGTAATTTTGCCTTCATCAAAGCTGATATGGCTACGGGTATTGTATTGGTCGGTATATTTAACGTAGTCCTTACGACTCGCCACCAACAGCTCATTCACGCCCCACTTACGGTCAATATTATGCGAAAACTGCCCGGTCAGGATATCCAAACCACGCAGATCTTTGGCAAATGCATCATCATAATCAATCCCGTTGCTTTTCTTCGAGGACGAACCACAAGCCACCAACAACGGAATCAGCAGCACCAGTAAATATTTTTTCATAGCTAAACCCTAACTTATGCGCTGATTATTGGCTTGGCGGAACATAGCCTTCGATATGCACGTCTTTACCTTCAAACAGGAAATTCACCATTTCGCTTTCCAGTAGTTGACGATGTTCGGCATTCATCATATTCAGTTTTTTCTCGTTCACCAGCATGGTCTGCTTTTTCATCCATTCGCCCCAAGCCTGTTTGCTGATCGAATCAAAAATACGCTTGCCCAAGTCGCCCGGATAGAGTTGAAAATCCAGTCCGTCGGCTTCGTGTTTCAAATATTCACAATAAACTGTTCGTGCCATTTGCTAGTCCTTTTTACGTTAAATCGTTTATTAGACAGACTAATGCTGCTTTGGTTGCATTGCCTGTAATTGTAATAATAAATTTTTCATTGGCGTCGCCAACCCAATTTTGGGCGGTGTTTGAAAATTATACCAATAATTGTGTGGTTCGGGTATCTCCGCACCATACTCCACGCTGATTTCCGCCACTTTTTCTGCAAAATGTTGCGGCTGACCGCACTTTTGACTGCTGTTCAGGCTTTTTTCTGCATACACAGGCACAATATCCAGATGAAAGTGGCTGAAGGTATGTCGAAATGCCACCCACTGTTGATACTGTTCAATATTATACTGTTGTAAATAATCCAAAAGTGCGGTTTTGCTGTCGAACTGCGGGAAGCAATACAAGCCGCCCCACAGCCCTTGCGGCGGGCGCCGTCGTAGCAACACTTGCTCGCCGTCTGCCAAAATCAAAAAGTAAGCCTGCTTTTCCGGCAACGCTTTCTTGGCTTTTTTACCGGGGTAAGCCTGCCAATTCTGCTGCTGATTCGCTTGACACTCGCTTTGCAGTGGGCACAGACCGCACTTGGGTTTGCTGCGCGTGCAAACCATTGCGCCAAGATCCATCATCGCCTGATTAAAATCGGCAACTTGTTGGTTCGGTGTGACCTGTTCGCTATGCCGCCACAACTGATCACTGACCTTTTTATCGCCGCTCCAACCGTCAACCGCAAAATAGCGCGCCAATACCCGTTTCACATTGCCATCCAAAATCGGATAGGGCGCATTTAATACGGAGGATAAAATCGCCCCTGCCGTGCTTCTGCCCACCCCCGGCAACGCCAAAACCTGTTCAAACTCAGTAGGAAATTGCCCTTGATACTGATCGCGGATTAACTGCGCTGTTTTATGCAAATTTCTGGCTCTGGCGTAATAGCCCAACCCGGTCCACAGATGCAACACCTCGTCAATCGGCGCCTGCGCCAGCGCCGTCACTGTCGGGAATGTTGCGATAAACCGTTCAAAATAGGGAATGACGGTAGCGACTTGGGTTTGCTGCAACATCACTTCCGACAACCAGACTTGGTATAAGGTTTTATTGCGCTGCCACGGTAAATCTTTGCGTCCGTATTGGCGATACCAGTCGAGCACCGCACGGGCAAAAGGCGTATGAATTGAAGATTGGGCTAACATAACGTCTCTATTGTGAATCAAAAACCGCACTTTACCGCAAGTGCGGTCGGGACGCTATGAAAAATCACACTTTCTTCATGCTGTATTTTTGCTAGAATGACATTTTTGACTTAACCTGAGATTTAGGCATGAACTTCTCGCCAACCAGCCACAACCCACGCTTCACTCTGATTATCCTTGCTGCCGCCTCAATTTTAATGATCACCATGGGCATGCGCATGGCATTGGGATTGTTCGTGCAGCCGATTCATCAAGAAACCGCACTGAGTATTACCAGTATCAGTTTTGCCATGGCGGTCACGCAATTGATGTGGGGCGTAGCACAGCCGGTTACCGGTGCACTTGCGGATCGTTACAGCGCATGGCCTGTTTTACTGTGGGGCACGCTGCTGTTAGCAGCCGGATTCGCCCTTACACCGCTGTTTCCGTCAACCCTCGGTTTAACCTTTACTATGGGAATTATGCTCGCTTTTGGTGCCGGGGCTGGCAGTTTTTCGATTTTAATCAGTCAGGTTTCCAATAAACTACCACAAAAAATACGGGGTGTGGCTTCGGGAATAGTCAATGCCGGTGGTTCGTTCGGGCAATTTCTGTTTGCACCGTTGGTGCAAGGTTTGATTATTATTCCTGCCTTCGGCTGGCAAGGGGCGATGTATACGCTGGCGATTATCAGTCTGATCTGTTTGCCGATTGCCCGTTGGCTATCGCGCGACGATACCACCATAAAAAATACGCCAAATGCGGTCAGCACGCCCGAACAAAGTTTAAAACAAGCGGTGCTCGCCTCGTTTAAAGATCGCAGCTACATTTTGTTGCATCTTGGTTTTTTCACCTGTGGCTTTCATATCGCATTTTTGGTAACCCATTTGCCGACTGAAGTATCGCTCAGCAAATTATCAGCCGACGTTGCTTCATGGTCACTGGCGATTATCGGGCTGTCTAATGTAGTCGGCAGCTTGGTGGTCGGCTGGTTAGTCGGATATTACCGCAGCAAATATATTCTGTTTTGGATGTACGCCTCGCGTGCCGCGCTAATCGGTATTTATCTGATAGCGCCAAGCAGCCCGATGACGTTTTATCTGTTTGCCATCGGCTTAGGACTAACATGGCTTGCCACCGTACCGCCAACTGCGGCAACCGTCGGCAAACTATTCGGGGTGCGCTATTTGGCAACCCTGTTTGGTTTAACCTTGTTGTCGCACCAAGTCGGTGGCTTTTTCGGTGCGTATTTGGGCGGCCTCGCCATCACCATTTACGGTGATTACAGCTGGATGTGGTATGCCGATATGATCTTAGCCGCTCTTGCCGCCGTGCTGAATTTACCAATTCGCGAAGAAAAAATGGTGCGTGCCTAAATCGTTATTTATCACACACCTTACCCAGATGGCTCACTGATTGGATAACTTCACCGCCATTCGGTTGCTGTAAGCCTTTCAGAATGCCGCAACTTTCATTATTGTGAATGTCATGACATTGACTGCGTAATTCGCTCAACTGCTTTTTTAAGAATTGCAACTCACGAATCCGTGCTTTGACATGCAATAAATGTTGATCAATCAAATCATTAATCGAGGCGCAACTGGCGTTGGGGTCGGCTTTGGCTTGCAGCAGTTCGCGGATTTCATCCTGTGTCATTTCCAACGCACGGCAACGGCGGATAAACACCAAACGCTCTAAATGCGCCGTGCCGTATTCACGGTAATTATTCATCAGATTGCGTTGCGCTTGCGGCATCAAACCTTCCCGTTCGTAATAACGAATGGTTTCTACCGGGCAACCGGTTTGTTTGGCTAAATCACCGATTTTCATTTTTTTCCTTCTCCTGCTTGACCCTGTAGCAACTACAGGGTGTTTAATATAGCATAACAGAACATTTTTATAGAGGAAAAAGATGATGGCTAACTGCTGTTCACATCAACATAATCCGTCACAAACGCAACCGCACTTTGAGCAATTGGCACAAAGTAAAACAGTGGCAAACGGAGTACAAACCGCCATTCGCATTCAACAAATGGATTGTCCGACCGAAGAAGGGATGATCCGTAAAAAGTTCGCCACCATGAACGAAGTGCAAGCGTTGGAATTCAACTTAATCCAGCGTGTGTTGACCGTTACCCATGGCAAACAGGATCTGCCAAAAATATTGGAAGCGATTCGCTCGCTCGGCTTTGAGCCTGAATTGCCTGAAGCAGACGGCAAACTGGCGAAAACCGAAGCTCCACAAAAACCGCTGTTGCCATCGGTGATTGCAGGTGTGCTGGCGTTGGGGTCAGAAGCGGTGACTTGGTTTGGCTTGCCGCATTGGTCTGGGGCAATCTTAGCGGTGGCGGCGGTGCTGTTGTGCGGCATCGAAACCTACAAAAAAGGCTGGCTGTCGATTCGTACCGGCAGTTTGAACATCAATGCGTTGATGAGCATTGCCGTCACTGGGGGCTTACTCATCGGGCAATGGCCGGAAGCGGCGATGGTGATGGTGCTGTTTACCTTGGCGGAGGTGATTGAAGCAAAATCGCTTGATCGTGCACGCAATGCGATTGCCGAACTGATGGCGCTCGCCCCAGAAACCGCTACCGTGCAACAGCCTGACGGCTCGTGGCAGGAAGTGGCAGCGGACAGCGTCAGCGTGGGCGATGTGGTGCGTGTCAAACCGGGAGAGCGGATCGCCCTTGACGGCAACATCAGCCAAGGGCAAAGTGCGGTCAATCAAGCCCCGATTACTGGCGAAAGTTTGCCCGTGGATAAAGGCGTGGGCGATCAAGTATTCGCCGGCACGATTAACCAAAGCGGTTCATTTGAATATCAAGTCACCGCTGCGGCAAGCCACTCAACACTGGCACGCATTATTCATGCAGTGGAAGAAGCCCAAGGGGTGAAAGCACCGACCCAGCGGTTTGTGGATAAATTCGCCCAAATTTACACCCCTGCGGTGTTGGTGATTGCATTGTTGATTGCGGTCATTCCGCCGCTATTTATGGCAGGTGCATGGTTTGATTGGATTTACAAAGCCTTGGTGTTATTGGTGATTGCTTGTCCTTGTGCCTTGGTGATCTCTACCCCTGTGACGGTGGTGAGTGGGCTTGCCGCTGCTGCGCGCAAAGGGATTTTGATTAAAGGCGGAGTGTATTTAGAACAAGGGCGGTTATTAACCACCTTGGCGCTCGATAAAACAGGCACGCTGACCCATGGTAAGCCAGTACAGACCAATATGACCGCACTTGCTACTATGCCTTTGGCAGAAGCACAATCACTTGCTGTCAGCCTTGCCGCTCGTTCTGATCACCCTGTTTCGCAAGCGATTGCGACAGCAAATCCAGAGAATAGCAACGTGAAAAGCGTGGAAAACTTCACCGCACTTTTGGGGCGTGGTGTACAGGGGCAAATTGACGGCACGGAATATATACTGGGCAATATTCGCTTAATTGAAGAACGCAAGCAAGCCACAAGTGAATTACAAAGTCAAATCGAGCAACTGGAAAAACAAGGCAAAACCGTAGTGGTATTAGCGGATAACCACCAAGTGCTAGCCCTGTTTGCCGTTGCCGATACGGTGAAAGAGAGCAGCCGCCAAGCCATTGCCGAGCTGCACCAGTTAGGGGTGAAAACCTTGATGCTGACAGGTGACAATCAGCACACCGCCAATGCGATTGCGGCACAAGTGGGCATTGATGAAGCCCTTGGCAACCAACTGCCGCAAGATAAGCTCAACACTGTGCAAAGTGCGGTTGAAAATCAAACCAAATCACAAAAAATCGGCATGGTCGGCGACGGTATCAACGATGCGCCGGCGCTGGCCCGTGCCGATATCGGCTTCGCCATGGGAGCGATGGGAACGGACACTGCGATTGAAACCGCAGATGTGGCATTGATGGACGATGACTTAGGCAAAATCCCTGAATTTATCTATTTATCCAAAAACGCCCACGCGATTTTAATGCAAAACATCAGCTTCGCCTTGCTAGTCAAAGCCGTGTTCCTTGCCTTGACCTTAGGCGGTATCGGCACCATGTGGATGGCGGTACTTGCCGATGTGGGGGCGAGTTTGTTGGTGGTGGGGAATGGTTTACGTTTGCTGCGGAAATAATCCTCTATTTAAATCTGAATAAAACCAACCGCACTTTGCTCAATAGCCATTAAAAAAGTAAAGTGCGGTTGAACTGGTAAAAATAATGCACGGCTGAATGACGAATGAAATTTAGATTAAGCACAAATTTTATCCTTATAAAGGGATATATTTGACTTTATCCGCTTTGAAGGGTATTTTATAAAATATCTGTTAAAGAGGATAAAATTATGGCTATCACTACTGCAAAAATGCTGGCGCACGCCTTAAAAGAGTTCCGCTATCAAAATAAGTTATCGCAGTCTCAAGTTGCCTTACTTGCCGGTGTGAAGCAAGCGACGGTTTCAGCCTTCGAAAACCAGCCGGAACGCAGCAAAGTGGATACTTTGTTTAATTTGCTATCAGCGTTAGAGCTGGAAATCACGCTTTCACCGCGCAATAAAACCACAATCCCGGCAAACAACCAAGTCCAAGAACCCACGCCTGATTTTGATGATGAGGATTGGTGATGAATCGTTTGATGATTGCCATGAACGGTATTGAAGTCGGGCTGTGGACAAAAAACAGCGACGGTGCCAGCCAATTTCAATACGAATCAACTTGGTTAAACCACACCAAAGCACGTCCGATTTCGTTATCGCTGCCATTATCGGAAAAAGTTTATAAAGGCAGTGTTGTTTATAATTTTTTCGATAATTTACTGCCTGATAATGAGCAAATTCGCTCGCGCATTCAGCAACGTTTTCATGTTGCTACCAAACATCCATTTGATTTATTAAGTGCGATTGGGCACGACTGCGTGGGCGCCATTCAACTTTATCCTCAAGGGAAACATCCTTATTCAGTCAAAAGAATTGAAGCCGTACCGTTAGGTGAAACCGACATTGCCGCATTATTGAAGAACTATCAGTTTTCACCACTGGGAATGGATAATCCACAGCAAGATTTTCGGATTTCCCTTGCCGGTGCACAGGAGAAAACCGCACTTTTATACCATAACAAGCAATGGTGCAAACCGCTCAACACCACCCCGACCAGCCATATTCTGAAACTGCCGATTGGCGTTGTCGGACAGGGGCAGCTTGATTTATCCGACAGCTGCGAAAATGAATGGCTTTGTTTGCAATTGTTAAAAGCCTTTGGTTTGCCTGCTGCAAATGCAGAAATTCTCCATTTTGGTGACTGCAAAGTTTTATCCGTCGAACGTTTTGATCGCCGTTGGGCTGCTTCAGGCCGCTGGCTGGTGCGTTTGCCGCAGGAGGATCTATGCCAAGCGTTGGCGATTGCGCCTGCGTTAAAATATGAAGCAGACGGCGGACCCAGTATTTTATCCATTCTCGCGCTGCTAAAGGGATCGACAGACAGCCTTGACGATCGGCTACACTTTTTTAAAGCCCAAATTATTTTCTGGCTGATGGCGGCAATTGACGGACACGCTAAAAACTACAGTCTGTTTTTGGAAAAAGATAACCGCTACCGTTTAACGCCGTTCTATGATGTGATCTCTGCTTTTCCTTTGTTGAAACCACAAGGCTTGCAACGGCAAAAAATCAAAATGGCGATGGCGTGGCACGGAAAAAATAAACACTATTTATGGGATAAAATCCAAATCCGCCATTTTATTGAAACCGGTAGGTTAGCAGGTTTGCGTCAACAGTTGGTTGAAGAAATACTACATCAGGTCGCAACTGATTATCAAAGTGCGGTTGAACAATGTCAGCAGCAGCTGCCGAAAAATTTTCCACCAAAGATTGCCGAACCAATTTTAGAAGGTGTTTGGCAGCAAGGAAAGCGGTTGAAAGGGTAGAGAAACCGCACTTTGGAAGTGCGGTTTGAAATTAAGGGCTGTTGATCTTTTGTGTTTATAAATCAAGCAAAAAGAGTGTAATTTTATCCGACAGCGACCTATGGTCGCAATCGGTTAAGCATTGATGAGAGGCTTTGCCTCTCTGAAGCAGCCGCAAAGCGGCTGATCTATGCGTAACCTAGTACGGCTTTGCCGTGCTAGGCTAAAAGGATTAGTTTTAGCTCAAATAATATACTTAAAAGATCAACAGACCCTAGGATAGTTCCGTTATTAAATTAGTTCGGTACACGCTCAGTTTCTTTAGTGCTGAACACACCTTTCCACTGTTTATTCGCATCGCCGGATTCAGCATCGCCGACAATATATTTTCCACCGTCAAGGAACTGACCGTTTAACGATCCTCTCTCAGTAATCACCGTGGAAGTGTGGTTGTTTCTCACCGGTGTTACAATCATCTGAAAATCTCCGTTCAACTCTCCAGATAATTGCAATCCCAGATCAATCCCTTTGCCGGTATCTCTGATATTACCTGCCATAGTCTTCGCCGCAGGGTTATAGCTGAGGGAAATATTCGCTTGATTAACTTGGTCAGTATCCGCCAAATAGTGGAAATCACCACCATAGGTGACGGTTCCTTGATAACCATTCAATGTCGGCGCAGTAGCATCTTTTTTGCTTTCATCAAATGCATACATCAGATCCACTGTACGTTTTTGACCACTATCTTGCCCCACAACACCACTGTCAGGGGTAAATGTAGATACATAACCGTAATAGCCTAAATTAGCATTGCTGCTATCGATTAAATCTAATTTCATATCGCCAATTTGCAATGAGCTACCTTGTGCGACTGCTGTAAATTCATCACCTTGTTGCTTAACCTGGTAGCCAGAGGCTTCTCCGTTCCAAGCATTTTTCCCATCTTGTGAAATCACATAGCCTTGATGTTCAACCGCTGGTGGTGCTGCCGGTTCAGCTGGCTGCGGTGCTGCTGGTTCAGCTGGCTGTGGTGCTGCTGGTTCAGCTGGCTGTGGTGCTGCTGGCTCAGCTGGCTGTGGTGCTGCTGGTTCAGCTGGCTGCGGTGCTGCTGGTTCAGCTGGCTGCGGTGCTGCTGGTTCAGCTGGCTGCGGTGCTACTGGGTCAGCTGGCTGTGGTGCTACTGGATCAGCTGGCTGAAGCTCATTTTTTTGCTTCTCTTCCTCTTCTTTCGCTCTTTTTTGGCGCTCTTGTTCTGCTTTCTGAAGCGCTTCTTTCTCTTTCAGCGCAGCTAATGCCGCATCATCTGTTTTTGGAGCCGTGCTAGGCTCCGAATTAATCGCTGTGGTGTTCGATGTTGTTGTGGAATTGGATGAACCGCCGCCACCGCCACAAGCGGCCAATAATGCTGACAACAATAGCGCAGCACAGGTTTTAGAATTGATTTTTTTCACTATAAGTAACCTTTTATCGTTTAAGTTTATGATTTTATTGATAACCAATAAGTCAATTATTGATTGAAATCAGCCAGTTAATACAAGATGCTGATTTAAGTGGGGCGCATTCTATCAGACATTATTACAAAATCCATGCCTATTTTTTAACCTTTTGTGTAAATACGCTAATCTTTACACATAAAATGATTGCACTACATCAGCGGCTTAGTTATTTTCAATCGAAATGACAAAAACAGTTGTAATCACCGAAGATATTTGCATAATGCGGGCTATCAAACTAAAAGAGAGCTTTTTAATTAATCATGATGTCAGAATCTAGCCTGCAAACGACCTTTGCTGATCAAAAACGTAAAACCGTTGAAACTGCCGAATTTACTGCCGATGGGCGCTATGTGCGCAAAGTTCGCAGTTTTGTGCTGCGCACCGGGCGTTTGAGTGATTATCAAAAAGACGCCATGAATCGTCATTGGTCAGAATATGGGTTAGAATATCAACAGACCCCATTTGATTTTGCTAAGATTTTCGGCAACGATAATCCGGTGATTTTGGAAATTGGCTTTGGCATGGGAACTTCGCTGGTGGCGATGGCGAAAAACAATCCGGATCGTAATTACCTAGGCATTGAAGTGCACACACCGGGCGTTGGGGCTTGTGTTGCCTTGGCAGTTCAAGAAGAAATCCGTAATTTACGTTTGATTTGCCACGATGCGATGGAAATTTTGCGTGACAGCATCGCTGATCAAAGTTTAGGCGGGCTACAACTGTTTTTTCCAGATCCCTGGCCGAAAGCCAAACATCATAAACGGCGGATTGTGCAGCCGGCGTTTATCCACACTATTCAGCAAAAGCTAAAGTGCGGTGCGTTTATTCATATGGCAACCGACTGGCAGAACTATGCCGAGCATATGCTGGAAACCTTACAAAATAACGCAAAATTGCAAAATCAATCGGCAACCAATGACTATATCCCACGACCGGATTTCCGCCCGCTAACCAAATTTGAACAACGCGGACAGCGGCTCGGTCACGGCGTTTGGGATCTTTATTTTATCTATCAATAAGTTTATTCAACCAGAAAAAGGAAAAGAGTATGGCTATTCAACGTAACCGCAGACAACGTAAAAAAATGCACTTAGGCGAATTCCAAGAGTTAGGTTTTGTGGTGCGCTGGCAGTTTGCCGACAACACATCAGTAGAAGCGATTGACGCAACACTAGATCGTTTTATCGCCGAAGTAATTAAACCGAATGGTTTAGCCTATGAAGGCAGCGGCTATCTCAATTGGGAAGGCTTGGTTTGTTTGGAAAATATCGGCAACTGCAACGACTCACACCGCACTTTGGTAGCACAGTGGTTGAAGGATAACCAACTACAGCAAGTTGAAACTAGTGAATTGTTTGATATTTGGTGGGACTACCCAATTCAATAATATCAATCGGAACTTGAATTTTTCCGATTTAATCCTATCTAATATAGTGCGGTTTTCAGACCGCACTTTTGCTATTTAAAGGATTCTCATGAACACATTACAATTTTTAGTACAAACCGTGGTGGGGCTTTATACTTTTATTCTGATATTGCGCGCTTGGTTCCAATATTGCCAAGTGGATTTTTACAGCCCGCTGTCACAAGCCGTAGTCAAGCTGACCCAACCGGTATTAGCACCGTTGCGCAAACTGATCCCGACCCGAAAAAATATTGATTTTGCTGCGTTAGTGCTGGCATTTGTGATCAATATGCTGAAATATCCGCTATTAATCGGTAGTTTTGAAGGCGCCAGTTTATGGCAATTCGCTATCATCGGTGGCTTAGCGGTGATCAAAGCCTTTGGCGAGATTATCTTCTGGGCCATTTTAATCCGTGCGGTGATGAGTTGGTTTTCCCAAGGCAATCATCCATTAGAATATCAACTGTACCGCATTACCGAGCCGCTGCTGGCGCCGATTCGTAAAATTTTGCCAAAAACCGGCATGATCGATTTTTCCGTGATGGCATTGGCATTTATCCTGATTTTAGGCAACAACCTGCTGCTGGATTTTTTCGGTTCGCTGTGGGTGTTGGCATAACCGTGTCCGCCATAACACTATGCGAAAACGGGTTGCGGCTGAAAATTGTGCTGCAACCCAAAGCCAGCAAAGACCAGATTATCGGCTTGCATGACGGTGAACTGAAAATCAGCATCACCGCCCCACCCGTTGACGGACAAGCCAACGCCCACCTGCTGAAATTTCTCGCCAAACAATTCAAAGTGGCTAAAAGCAGTATCGTGCTAGAAAAAGGCGAACTCAACCGACATAAACAAGTTTTTATCCCTGAGCCGAAACTGATTCCAGCAGTGGTGCAAGCCTTATTCAGCCAATAAAACCGCACTTTTACTGCTATTTTACCGTCTAAACCCATTTACAACAAAAATCAACACCTTATTTTTTGATAACTATTTTTATTTGACAGAGATCAAATAATCAATATATAGTGCTTTCAAAATAAATAATGTCTATATATAGTGTCTGCGTTTTTTGGTTTATCCGTATAAGGGGTTTTTATGTCAGGGTTACAGGTCATTAAGAGAGACGGTGCCAGCACGCCGTTCGTGGCAGAGCGTATTCTGCAAGCTATCCGTAAAGCAGCGGTTGCCTGCGAAATCAACAACGAAGCATTTTGTTCGCACATCAGTAATGAAGTTTGTCAGCAGATTTTCAGCCACTATCAACAACAAATTGATATTGCACATATTCAGTCGCTGGTCGAAGAGAAGCTGATGAAGAGCCAGTATCCACAAATTGCACGTGCATATATTGAATATCGTCACGATCGGGATTTGGCGCGCGAGAAACGCAGCCAGTTGACACAAGAGATCGAAGGCCTGATTGAACAGAGCAATCTGGAGATTCTGAATGAAAACGCCAATAAAGATGCCAAGGTGATCCCGACCCAGCGCGATCTGCTGGCGGGTATCGTAGCAAAACACTATGCCAAGCGCTATCTGTTGCCAGCCGATGTGGTTGCAGCCCATGAAAAAGGCGAAATCCACTACCACGATCTCGATTATGCGCCGTTCTTCCCGATGTTCAATTGTATGCTGGTTGATTTGCAAGGCATGCTAGAGCAAGGCTTTAAAATGGGCAATGCCGAAATCGAAACCCCAAAATCGATCACCACCGCCACTGCCGTCACCGCACAAATTATCGCGCAGGTCGCCAGCCATATTTACGGCGGTACGACCATTAATCGAATTGACGAAGTGTTGGCGCCCTATGTACAAAAAAGTTATGAAAAACATCTGGCAGTTGCAGCAGAATGGCAGATTGCCGATGCGGAAGGCTACGCCAAAGCACGCTTGCAAAAAGAGTGTTTCGATGCATTTCAATCACTGGAATATGAGGTCAACACACTGCATACCGCCAACGGACAAACGCCGTTCGTCACTTTTGGCTTCGGCTTGGGCACCAGCTGGCAGTCGCGTTTGATTCAACAAGCCATTTTACAGAATCGCTTGCAGGGCTTGGGTAAAAATCATAAAACAGCGATTTTCCCGAAACTGGTCTTCACGCTGAAACAGGGCTTGAATTTGAACGCCACCGATCCGAATTACGACATCAAACAACTGGCACTGAAATGCGCCAGCGAGCGGATGTATCCGGATATTCTGAATTACGATCAAGTGGTGAAAGTAACCGGTTCGTTCAAAGCGCCGATGGGTTGCCGCAGCTTTTTGGGCAAATATGAACAAGATCAACAGGAAATCCACGAAGGGCGTAATAATCTCGGCGTGATCAGTCTCAACCTGCCACGGATTGCACTGGAAGCTAAAAGAGACGAAGTGCGGTTTTATCAGCTGTTAGACCAACGTTTGGCGATTGCCAAAAAAGCACTGATGACACGGATTGCACGCTTGCAACAGACCAAAGCACGGGTTGCGCCGATTTTATATATGGAGGGCGCATGCGGTGTGCGTTTGAACGCCGATGATTGTATCGCTGATATTTTCAAAAACGGCAGAGCTTCGATTTCACTCGGTTATATCGGCATTCATGAAACCATCAATGCGCTGTTCGGCAGCCCTATTTATGATCAACACACCTTGTGGCAAAAAGGCTTGGAGATTGTGCAGCACTTGCGAAGTGCGGTCGAGGCATGGAAACAAGAGAGCGGTTATGCGTTCAGCCTGTATTCTACCCCGAGCGAAAATCTGTGTGACCGCTTCTGCCGTCTCGACAGCAAAGTGTTCGGGATTATCGACGGCGTAACCGACAAAGGCTACTACACCAATAGCTTCCATTTGGACGTGGAAAAGAAGGTCAATCCATACGACAAGCTGGATTTTGAAATGGCATATCCGCCGATCGCCAACGGGGGATTCATCTGTTATGGCGAATACCCGAATATGCAGCGCAATCTCAAAGCGCTGGAGGATGTATGGGATTACAGCTATTCCCGTGTGCCGTATTACGGCACCAACACCCCGATCGACGAGTGCTACGGCTGTGGCTACAAAGGCGAATTCGACTGCACCAGCAAGGGCTTCACCTGCCCATCCTGCGGCAACCACGACAGTAGCACGGTGTCGGTCACACGGCGGGTGTGCGGCTATCTCGGCAGCCCAGATGCGCGCCCATTCAACAGCGGCAAGCAGGAAGAAGTCAAACGCCGGGTGAAACACCTGTAAAGTGCGGTCACAATGAACTATCTGCAATATTATCCGGTGGATGTCGTTAACGGCGAAGGCACACGTTGCACTCTGTTTGTGGCAGGGTGCGAGCACCAGTGCAAAGGCTGCTACAACCAAAAGAGTTGGTCATTTTGCGCCGGTGTGCCGTTTGATCAAGCGATGGAAGATCAGATTATCGCCGATTTACAAGACACGCGCATCAAGCGACAAGGCTTGAGTCTCAGCGGCGGCGATCCACTGCACCCCAAAAACCTGACCGCACTTTTGCCGTTGGTGCAACGGATTAAACGCGAATGCCCGAAGAAAGACATTTGGCTGTGGACCGGCTATCGTATGCAGGAGTTAACCGCAACACAACAAGCCTTTCTAACGTATGTTGATGTGTTGATCGACGGCAAGTTTATCCAACAACTTGCCGATCCAAAACTGTTGTGGCGCGGCTCCAGCAATCAGATCATTTATCGCTTGAAAACCTGAACCGCACTTTTACTATGATAGTCTGACTTACTGTTGATTATGCTGTTTCAGTAACGGTGCCAACCATTGTTCAAATTGTCTAGCATCCAGAAATCCGCTGATACGGCTGCTAGCAATCTCTTTTCCGCTTAGATCAAAGAAGATGATGGTTGGCAAACCGACAATATTCAAGTTTTCCATCAAAGTGCGGTTTTGTGGGCTGTTGCGCGTCAAGTCTGCTCGCAATAGCGCCATTTGTGCCATCTGCTGCTGCACTTGCGGATCACTGAAGGTATATTTTTCGAACTCTTTGCACGCCACACACCAATCTGCATACAGATCCAACATCACCACTTTGCCGCTATTTTGTTGCAACTGCTGCTGTAAATCGGCAAAGTCCGACACTGCATTAAAATGCAGATGCGGCGACTCGGTTTGGCTGGTCAACGTATTGCCGTTTATCATTTGCCCAACCCAGCTCACCAACGGCTGCGCCAACACGATAGCAACAAGCAATGGCAGCAGTTTGATCCCCAATAGTGATTTTTTATCACTGATGGCGGAGGTCAACCAAAGGAAAAATGCTACGCCGAGCAACGACCACAAACGCTCGCCCCAGATGTCAGCGATCAAACGTGAGATTAAGAAGACCGGTACTGCCAGCATCACAAAACCGAAAGCAATTTTGACTTTTTCTTGCCACACGCCACCTTTCGGTAAAATTCGATTGCCAAACAACGTCACCAACACTAACGGCACGCCCATACCCAGCGCCAGCAGATACAAACTCCAGCCGCCGGTCACAAAATCACCACTTTGCGCCACGTATAGCAGTGCGCCCGACAGCGGTGCACTGACACAAGGTGATGCCACCAGCCCAGCAATCATCCCCATCAAAAATACATTCCAATAGGCACCGCCACTCTGTTTTTGGCTCATTTGATTCAGTTTGTTTTGCCAAGAAGACGGCAGTTGCAAGTTGAACACACCGAACATCGAGCAGGCTAAAACCACAAACAAAATCGAAAATGCGATCAAGACATAAGGGCTTTGCAATGCAATTTGAAACGGTAACCCAATCGCGACCACCAGCAAGCCAAGTGCGGTATAGGTCAGTGCCATACCTTGAATATAAACCACGCTCAACAACAACGCACGCAGACTGTGCGGACGCTGTTTTTGCCCAATCACAATCGAGGAAAGCAGCGGCAGCATCGGCAATACGCAAGGGGTAAACGCCAAACCTAACCCTAAAACAAAAAACCACAGAATACTGAATTTGCTTTCGCCCAGATTGCCTGCTAACTCTTCGGTGCTATTACGATTAAAGAAGCTATCGTCAACATTACGGTTGTCTGCTATGACCGCACTTTGTTGCATGGTATCCACAGGGCTATCTTCCGCTATCGCCGTTGCGTTTTGTCCACTTTGTAACGCAGCCAAATCTAATTCCTGCGTTTCCGGCGGATAGCAAAAACCGCTAGTGCAGCCTTGATAGTGAACGATAATTTTTCCATTGCGGTTATGTAACGGCACAGCCAATGCTAACTGATTGCGGTAAATCTGGACTTCGCCGAAAAATTCATCATGATACGGTGTAGCAGGCGGCAATGCTAAATCGGTGATTCGCCCTTGCGCGTCCTCAAGTGAGATTTCACGTTGGTATAAATAATAACCTTCGGCAATCTGCCAATTGAGGTTTAAGCTTTGCTGATCTGCTTGCGCCGAAAAGATAAAAGCTTCGTGCGGCGGTAAAAACCGCTCTTTTTTGCCGAACAGATCATTGGCAAAACTGGTACCGCTGATCAAATGCAGCATAAAAAGTATAACGCTCAATAAAACAACAAAACGTGAAAAGTGCGGTTTGACTAACATAACAATCCATTAAAAAATAAAATCCGATAATGTGTACACTATCGGATTTTTGTTTGAAGATCTATTGTTGCTTACTCGGATTATTTATAAATAATCTCATTCTCGTTTTTGAATTGGCTGGCATCAATCGGTGAGTTCTCTTCAAAATAGAGTTTCAGACTCTCTGCATCGACAAAGCCAGTATTGACATAGCTCGGATTATTAGTCACCACCGGATAGCCGTCGCCGCCTGCGGCACTAAAGCTCGGCAAAGAGACGCGATAGGTTTTTTTCAAATCCAACGCTTCACCATTAATTTTGACATTCGACACTTTTTTCGCTGCACGATCGACCGTCATGCTAATACCGGCAAATTGGGCATAGGCACCGGAATCAATTTCTTTCAATGCCACCACATCTAAATAATCGAGCAATTCCTGTCCATTTAGCTCAACATAGCTGATGATATTCCCAAACGGCTGTACGGTTAAAATATCTTTATAGGTCACTTTGCCCGGCTCGATCGAAGCACGAATACCACCGGAATTCATAATGCCGATATCTGCTTTAGCTCGCTCTTTTTGTGAACGGGCAATCAGCTGCCCCAAATTGGTTTGTTGGAAACGGATAACGTTGCGGTCCCCTTCCAATTTTTCGTTAACACTGCCCACTTCAACCCCAAGCAGTTCATCGCCCTTGTCTTGATAGGTTTTCAAATGTGCCAACAATTCGGCATCGGCTGGAATCTCTTCTTGGAACAATACATATTCCGTTTTTCCTTCGGCATTTTTGACTTTATCTTTTAAGTTAACCGGAATCAGTTGGTAGTCAACCAATTTCAGGTCACCATTTTTAAATTCAAAGTCAGCGCGTCCAACATATTTACCCCACTCACCGGCCTGCATAATCCAAGTGCCGTTTTCAAAGGCTGGTTTGCAAGCATCGCCCGGTTTATACTTAAGGTTGAAACTGCCGTCATCATTAATACAAACCGTATCATGGCTGTGACCACCGAGAATCATGTCAAACGCGCCTTTTTCCAATTCACGCGCCATCGACACATCGCCTGGCGCATTCGAGCCGTACTGGGCATCATGGTAATAGCCCATATGGGTCAAGCCGATTTTAATATCCGGCTTTTCATTGCTGTTAAGGCTGGCAAGTACGTCTTTAGCGGCTTCAGCTGGGCGGATAAATTCCACATTCGAGATAAATTCCGGGTTGCCTAATTTAGCAGTATCTTCCGTGGTCAAACCAACCACTGCCACTTTCAGCCCCTGTTTATCCAAAATGGTATAAGGTTTCACCAACAAACTACCATCCTTTTTGTTAAACACGTTAGCAGACAAGAACGGGAATTTCGCCCAACTCTCCTGCATATCCAACAATTGCAACGGATTATCAAATTCATGGTTACCCAACACCAACGCTTCATAGCCGATGATATTCATCGCTTCAATATCCGGCTTGGCATTTTGCAAATCAGACTCCGGGATCCCGGTGTTGTAGTCGCCAGCGTTGAGCAGAATCACATCTCCACCTTTATCAGCAACTTCTTTACGAATGCGATCAATCAAGGTTTTTTGTGCAGCCAAGCCATATTCACCATTTTGATTGGTCCAAAAACGACCATGCAAATCATTGGTGTGCAGCACAGTCAATTGATAAGTGCGGTCTTTCTCGTATTCCGCCTGTGCCAAACCGGAAAATGCCAAGGTGCCTAGGATAACACCTGCGCAAGTACTTAATTTTAATAAAGACTTCATACTAGTTCCTTTTTATTTTGAATAGAGAGTTAAACAAGATGAAAGATAAAAAACTCGCCCCTAAGTATGCGTAAAAAATAATATAAAATCCATTGATTTATCCGATAAAATTAACGAATCGTTTTGATCCAAAAAAAGAAAAACCAGTATTCGATCAACAGCAGCACCAGCAACGAAATCCGCCCATAAATCGAGGGTAAAAAATAATAGCTGATTGCAATCATACCGGTGGATAACAGCAAAATATAAATCTTACTTTTCAAGGTCAACGCCCGCTGCTCGTCAAAGGTTTTCAGGTATTTATGATAAAGTGCGGTCTGCAAAAACCAACTGTGCAACCGCTCAGAGCTTTTAGCAAAGAAGTACAACGCCAGCAATAGAAAAGGCGTGGTCGGCAGCACCGGCAGCGGAATCCCGATAATTCCTAAACCGAGCGCAATAAAGCCCAATAAAATATAGATAAATTTGATCAACGGCATTATGTTTCCTGTTTATTAATAACCGTTCTCATTATAAACAGAATTTCCCTGCATTCACAATTGCTATGCCAGCATTGATTTGCTAAACCCCGCACTAAAACTTGCAATTCCAACAGAAAAGAGTAAAATCTGACGGCTTTTTATCGCTTCATTGCGGTAAAAAGTACATGACACCCTCACCTCGAACGAGGGTTTTATTTTTACTATCATTTTAGAGGACGCTATGGTAACCATTCGTTTATCTCGTGGCGGTGCAAAAAAACGCCCATTTTATCAAATCGTTGTAGCGGACAGCCGCTGCCCTCGTGACGGTCGTTTTATCGAGCGCGTTGGTTTTTTCAACCCAATCGCTGCCGGTAAAGCTGAACGTTTACGTTTAGATTTAGAGCGTGTCAACGCTTGGATCGAAAAAGGTGCATCTTTATCTGACCGCGTTTCTGCGCTGGTTAAAGAAGCAAAAAAAGCAGCGTAATCTGCTTTAAGCAAAACACATGAGTAGGTGAATATGACAGCACAAAATATCAGTATCGTCGGCAAGTTGGGTTCAACTTACGGGATTCGTGGTTGGTTGCGAATCTATTCATCGACAGAACAAGCTGAAAGTATCTTCGATTATCAACCTTGGTATTTGAATATCAAGGGAAAATGGCAAGCCACCGAGCTGGAAAGCTGGCGCTACCACAGTAACGATTTAATCGTGAAACTGAAAAACATCGATGATCGCGACATCGCACAAACCCTGACCAATATTGAAATTGGGGTGAATGCGGAAAACTTCCCGCCGCTTGAAGAGGGCTATTACTGGCACGATTTAATCGGTTGCCAAGTAGTGAATCTGCAAGGCTATCAATTGGGCAACGTCAGCGACATGATGGAAACCGGTTCGAACGATGTGTTAGTGGTGAAAGCCAATTTGAATGACGCTTTCGGACAACAAGAGCGGTTGATTCCGTATCTTGAAGAGACAGTAGTTAAAAGAGTCGATCTCGCCACAAAGACTATTGAAGTGGATTGGGACGCTGGTTTCTAACCTCAGGAAACACGTGGGCGCTTTGGCGGTAACATTTTTAGCATAGGTAACAATATGTGGATTGGGATTATTAGTCTTTTCCCGGAAATGTTTAAAGCAATCACCGAATTCGGGGTAACAGGCAGAGCCGTAAAACACAACCTGCTGCAAGTGCGGTGTTGGAATCCGCGTGATTTCAGCCACGACAAGCATAAAACCGTTGACGACCGCCCTTATGGCGGCGGACCGGGCATGCTGATGATGGTGCAACCGTTGCGTGATGCCATTTACGCCGCAAAGCAAGCAGCAGGGGAAGGTGTGAAGGTAATTTACCTTTCTCCACAGGGACGCAAACTCGATCAGCGTGGCGTACAGCAATTATCGCAATATCAAAAAATCATTTTGGTTTGCGGACGCTACGAAGGCATTGACGAACGCTTGATTGAAGCAGAAATCGATGAAGAGTGGTCGGTCGGAGACTATGTCCTGACCGGCGGGGAACTGCCTGCAATGACGTTAATCGACGCCGTTGCTCGTTTTGTTCCCGGGGTATTGGGTAAACAAGCTTCAGCCGAAGAGGATTCTTTCGCTGACGGCTTGTTGGATTGCCCGCACTACACCCGCCCGGAAGTGTTGGACGGAGCCGCTGTGCCACCGGTATTAATGTCGGGTAACCATGCGGAAATACGCAAATGGCGCTTAACGCAGTCATTGCACCGCACTTGGACACGCCGACCTGAGCTATTGGAAAGCCTAGCTCTGACTGACGAACAAAGAGGGCTGTTGGATCTAATCCAGCAGCAAGAGTAAAGATTCAGTTACATCTAGGAATAAAAGGTATTTATTATGAGTAACATTATTAAACAACTGGAACAAGAACAATTGAAACAAGACGTACCAAGCTTCCGTCCTGGTGACACTTTGGAAGTGAAAGTATGGGTTGTTGAAGGTAGTAAAAAACGTCTGCAGGCGTTCGAAGGCGTGGTTATCGCAATTCGTAACCGCGGTCTGCATTCTGCTTTCACCTTGCGTAAATTATCAAACGGTGTTGGTGTTGAGCGTACGTTCCAAACGCATTCACCACAAATCGACAGCATCAGCGTAAAACGTAAAGGTGCGGTACGCAAAGCTAAACTGTACTACTTGCGTGAGCGTAGTGGTAAGTCAGCGCGTATCAAAGAGCGTTTGAACTAATTGCAAGATTAGCAAATATAAGAAAGGCTTGGAAAACTCCAAGCCTTTTCTTTTTTTGTCAGCGCCATTTTCAGCTAACTGGTTGCCCCCACAATCGGTGTAAAATAAACCGATGATCAGTAACAAACTAAACCAAAGGACACCTGATGACTTTAAGCGAGATGCTACACCACCGCCGTGCGATGCGCCACTACAGCGAGACACCACTTGACAGTGGCAAAGTACGCCAATGCCTACAATTGGCACAACTGGCACCAAGTAGCTCGAATATGCAACTGTATGAGTTTTATCATATCAGCGACAAAACCGCACTTGCACAACTTGCCGCAGCTTGCCTTAGTCAAAATACCGCCACCACCGCACAACAAATGGTGGTGTTTGTTACCCGTCAGGATTTGCATCGTCAACGAGCCAAGCAAGTCTTGAGCGCTGTCAGCGACGATCTTCAGCGCAATACCCCAATGGATAAACAAACCGATCGCCTGAAAAAACTGGACGGTTATTACGGCAAATTAATGCCGTTTTTGTATGCCCGTGGCTTCGGCTTGTTGGGAATGGTGCGCAAACTGATCGCCCATAGCATTGGCTTATTCCGCCCAATTGCCACCAACGTATCTGAAGCCGATTTACGTATCGTCACCCACAAAAGCTGTGCCCTTGCGGCGCAAACCTTTATGCTGGCCATGGCAGAACAAGGCTACGACACCTGCCCGCTCGAAGGCTTGGACAGTCGTATAGTGAAACGGATTCTGCAACTACCACGTGGAGCAGAAATCAACATGGTCGTCACCTGTGGCATTCGTGAAGCAGGACGCGGCATTTGGGGAGAACGCTTTCGCCTGCCGTTTGAACAAGTTTACCGAAAAATTTGATACCCGCTTTGTTATTACTGCGCTAGTACAGCGCTATAGTTTAGCGTTGTGCCTCACTGCTGTGGTTTCAATAATCACCTGCTCTGCCGCTAGTACCGGTTTTTTAGCGAATAACAGTTGCAGTGCGGCAATCAAGCTGAATGCCGCAAGCAGCAGCAGTGAAAGCAAGCCAAACATCAATAAAAACAGCGACAGCAATATTAATGCCGCAACTCCGCTGTATTTCTGCGACAAACCGCTCTGCTGCAATTTTTTCCTCTGCTGCTGCCAAATCTCTGCCAATTTTTGCTTGGTGCCTTGTAACCAATCTTTCATCTTTTTCATCACTGTCTCCTCTGCCTTATTTATGAATATTAAAGCAGACAAAGATTAAGTAATGCTTAAGGAAGATAGCAACTAGAACATCTGATTATACAAAAACCAATAAATCCGCACATTTATCAATACGCTAAAAACACATTTCCTTTGCTGAGGCGGCGGTATTCCCTTTATAATGCCAGCCTCTATCTTTAACACGACCTTTAACACGACGCCAGTGCCATGTATAAACTGATTTTATTGCTAGCCTGCCTCGCTCTCAGCGGCTGCGGCACGATTGTGACTTTGATCAATCCAACCCAGCCGTATAGCGCCTATGCCGGGGTGAAATATGATTACCAGATGGCAAAAAGTTGGGGCTTACCGATTTTGGATATTCCTCTGTCGTTTATTTTGGATACCGCACTTTTGCCTTACGCCCTGGCGCAGGATTAACCGATGAAACTCAATCCGCAACAACAAAACGCCGTCGAATATGTCAACGGACCTTGCTTGGTACTGGCGGGCGCCGGTTCGGGCAAAACTCGGGTGATTATCAATAAAATTGCCTATTTGATTGAAAAGTGCGGTTATCTGCCGAAGCAGATTGCGGCGGTGACTTTTACCAATAAAGCCGCACGCGAAATGCGCGAGCGGGTAGCACATTCAATTGGCAAACAAGCCAGCAAAGGGCTGACGGTTTCCACTTTTCATACGCTGGGTTTTGATATTATCAAACGCGAATACCACACTTTAGGATATAAAGCGAATATCACCCTGTTCGATCAACACGATCAACTGGCGCTGCTGAAAGAGCTGACCGAACCGTATCTCAAAGGCGATAAAGATCTGCTGAACGAATTGCTGCATACCATTTCCAACTGGAAAAACGATCTGATTCTGCCGGAACGGGCAAAAGGTATTGCCGACGGGCAGAAAGATATTTTGTTTGCGCTGTGTTACGAGCAATATCACAATCAAGTCCGGGCTTATAATGCGCTGGATTTTGACGATTTGATTATGCTGCCAACCCTGCTGTTTCAGCAAGATCCCGACGTGCGATTGCGTTGGCAGGAAAAAATCCGTTATTTGCTGGTCGACGAATATCAGGACACCAACACCAGTCAATATGAGCTGATTAAATTATTGGTTGGAGAGCGAGCACGCTTTACCGTGGTGGGCGACGACGATCAATCGATCTATTCGTGGCGTGGTGCACGGCCGCAAAATATGATCCGCTTGCGTGATGACTTTCCCCAGCTGCAAGTGGTTAAGTTGGAACAGAATTACCGCTCGACCCAACGGATTTTACACGCCGCCAATATTTTGATTGATAACAACGATCATGTGTTTGATAAAAAACTGTTTTCAAGCTTAGGCGAAGGCGAAAAACTACATATTTTGGAAGCTAAAAACGAAGAACACGAAGCCGAACGGATTGTTGCCGAGCTGGTAGCACACCGTTTTCTGCATAAAACGCATTATAAAGATTATGCCATTCTGTACCGAGGTAACCATCAATCACGGCTGTTAGAAAAAATGCTGATGCAAAACCGGATCCCGTACAAAATTTCCGGTGGCACTTCCTTTTTCTCCCGAGCAGAGATCAAAGATATGATGGCGTATCTACGTTTGGTGGTGAACCAAGATGACGACGCCGCATTTCTGCGTATTGTGAATACGCCAAAACGCGAAATCGGCACAGCAACTTTAGAAAAATTGGGACAACTGGCGCAAGAAAAGCATATTAGTCTGTTTGAAGCTGTCTTTGAATTTGAGCTAATCCAACGCCTCACCCCGCGCGCTTATCAAGCATTGCAACATTTCGCCCGCTGGATTGTCGAGCTGAATGATCAAGCGTTACGCAGCGAGCCGGAAAGTGCGGTACGTGAGATGTTATCCGCCTTACAATATCAAGAATACCTGTTTGAACACGCCGCCAGCCCAGCACAGGCAGAAATGCAAAGCAAAAACGTGGCGACCCTGTTCGAGTGGGTGGCGGGCATGTTGCGTGGCGATGAATATAACCAAGCCATGACGTTAAATCAGGTGGTTACACGCTTAACCCTGCGCGATATGCTGGAACGTGACGAAGAAGACGACGCAAGCGATCAGGTACAGTTAATGACCCTGCACGCCTCCAAAGGGCTGGAATTTCCGTATGTTTATCTGGTCGGCATGGAAGAGGGCATTTTGCCGCACCAGACCAGTATCGATGAAGACAATGTCGAGGAAGAGCGGCGTTTGGCATATGTCGGCATCACCCGCGCACAGCAGGAGCTGACATTTTCCTTATGCAAAGAACGGCGCCAATACGGCGAATTGATCCGCCCCAAACCTAGCCGTTTTCTGTTAGAACTGCCACAAAGTGATTTGCTGTGGGAGCGAGATAAACCACCCGTCACCACGCAACAAATCGAACAAAAAACCACCAATCATGTTGCTAATTTGAAAGCCATGCTGCAACGCAAGCGTTAACACCGACCGCACTTTCAGCAAGAATTGCTTGCAAATCAAGCAAACAGCTACAAAACCAAGGCAAAAGTGCGGTTCCGGCAAAAAAAGCCATTGACATATTTTCCGAAAACCGTATTATGTGCGCTCAAACCAATTGCGGTGAGATGGCCGAGAGGCTGAAGGCGCACCCCTGCTAAGGGTGTATACGGGAAACTGTATCGAGGGTTCGAATCCCTCTCTCACCGCCATTTGCTCTGTGCATCCGTAGCTCAGCTGGATAGAGTACTCGGCTACGAACCGAGCGGTCAGAGGTTCGAATCCTCTCGGATGCGCCATTTTAACCCTTAATCTGGTTAAAATGTAACAAGACAATATGACAGGTTAATCAACAACGAAACGACGCATCCGTAGCTCAGCTGGATAGAGTACTCGGCTACGAACCGAGCGGTCAGAGGTTCGAATCCTCTCGGATGCGCCATTTTTTCCTTTTATATTACCAATTTTCTCAAATCTTGCATTGATCACTTTTATGTCAATAATTTCTATTGATTTATCCTGTCCTTGCCAATCAGGTCAATCTTATCAAGCTTGCTGCCAACCACTACATCAACAAAAAAGTATTGCGCAAACCGCCGAGCAGTTAATGCGATCACGCTATGCTGCTTATGCGCTGCAAAAAATAGATTATCTGGTTGCCACCACTGTTCCGGCGCAACAACCGCACTTGAATACTGCGGCGATGCAACAATGGGCGCAGCAAACCCAATGGGCTGGGCTTGAGATTGTGCAATACCTGCCGAAAGTCGGCAAAATTCATGCACAAGTGGAATTTAAGGCGTTTTATCAAACCACAGCCGGACGGCAAGCCCATCATGAGCTATCAACATTTGTTTTGATTAGTCAACATTGGTACTTCCTTGATCCAACATTAGGGCAATACCCCAGTATGAAACAACCTTGCCTATGCGGCTCAGGCAAAAAATTTAAACAGTGCTGTGCACCATTTCTAATCTAAGTTAGCAATATTCAGCCAACAAAAAAACCGAATCCAAACAGATTCGGTTTTTCATCAGTGATAAAGTGCGGTTAGCTTAGTTTTTCGCTTTTTCCGCTGCTTTGACAATCACCGCAAACGCTGGCGCCTTCAACGAAGCACCACCGACTAATGCACCGTCGATATCCGGTTGGGTGAACAGTTCTGCGGCGTTGGCATCATTCACTGAGCCGCCGTATTGTAAAATCACTTGTTCAGCCACTGCCTTGTCTTGTTTGGCGATGTGATCACGAATAAATTTGTGTACCGCTTGCGCTTGCGCCGGGGTGGCGGATTTGCCGGTGCCGATCGCCCAGACTGGTTCGTAGGCAATCACTGTGCCGTTGAAGGCTTCTGCGCCTAAGCTGTTCAGCACTGCATCAATTTGACGGGCACAGACCGCTTCGGTTTGACCCGCTTCGTTCTCGGCTTCGGTTTCGCCGATGCACAATACCGGAATCAAGCCCGCCGCTTTCAGTGCCGCAAATTTTTTGGCAATGAATTCATCGCTCTCTTTGTGGTAAGTGCGGCGCTCGGAGTGACCGATAATAATATATTTTGCACCAAAATCTTTTAACATCTCGGTGGAAGTATCACCGGTGAATGCGCCAGAAACATTGGTATCCACATTTTGTGCACCCAACACAATGTTACTGCCTTGCAGAGCGGCTTCCGCTTCCGCCAGATACATCAACGGCGGTGCGATTGCCACATCACAGCCTTTGACATCAGCCAGTTCCGCTTTCAAACCGGCGATCAATTCGCGGGTCATTGCTTTGCTGCCGTTTAATTTCCAGTTACCCATCACTAAAGGACGACGTGCCATTTTTTGCTCCTTGCAAACTTAAGGTTAATAAATAAAAAGTGTTTCCACTATAGCAAAATTGGCTTTGAATTGCTTTTTATAAGCGAAAAAATTTCGGACTTTTTACTTTTTTGTTGTTTTTTATTTAACAACAGATGATTCTTGCTTATAAAAACGCTACAATTCGCCACAGAAATGGTTAATTTAGAGGCAATTATGCGGATATTTAAAGCCGAATTATGGAATCTTGAACTGATTTTACCCTTGTTTGAACAATATCGCTGCGAACAAGGAATGAGCGAAAATGCAGAGCGGGCGCTGAGTTTCTTGGCAAACCGCATCCATTTCAGCGAAAGTATTCTATTTATTGCCGTTGATGATCAACAACAAGCGGTCGGCTTTGTGCAGCTCTACCCCCGTCTCTCCTCATTGCGCCTGCAACGCTATTGGCAACTGACCGATATTTTTGCTTCTGACAACGCCCAACGACAACATATTATGCAAGCGCTGCTACAAAAGAGCCGCGACTTTGTCAGCTTTACCCAAAGTAATCTATTGGTGGTGGAAAGCACACCACAACAACGGGAATTTTGGCAAGAACAGGGCTTTAAACTCAACCCGAATAAAGGGGTGTTTGAGGTTAGACTATAATAATGTCATAAGGTATAAAAGCACTTCAGTATATGCTTTTTGGCAATATAATTAATACTTAACAACTCTTAATTCTCTCGGACACAATTTAAACTCTTGCTTAAAACAAGTAGAAAAATAACCGCTGTCATTAAAACCACTGTCATATGCGATATCAATAATCGTCTGATCAGTGTAACGAATTTGATAATAGGCATAAGATAAGCGCAATCTATTTAGATAATTTTGTGGGGTTTCACCCGTTTGAGCTTTAATATACCGATGCAAACTACGAAGTGACAAGGAAAATTGTTCAGCAAGTTGTTCCCAGTTTACTGGTTCATTAAAATTGTGAGCTAGATAATGCAGTAGCTGTGTGCCTTTCTCCATTACGGTACCAATTCCATGATCACTAAATTGATTGCGTTGTAATAAAGACAATAATTGGAAAAAATAACTTTCTTGCTCGATAATATTATATTTTGATGAATCTGATAATACATCAATCAAAGGCAATAGATTTGCCAATTGTTTTTTATTAATCACTTGATAATTAGACTTTTCAGGTTTAATCGTCTTTAATAATGAGTTAATATTATGAATAAAATGAAAATTATCTAACGAACGAAACAAGATATTAGTTAAATGCAATCCACTCACATTTTCATATAAATGGTGATCTTTCGCTTCTACATATAAAACCATACCCGCATACAACTCTTGCGGGTAACCATTAAAGATATGTCGTCCCTTACCATTTGTCACTAGGACAATCTCGTCAAAATCATGATGTGTATGCTCAGGAAAATTATCTTGTGGCGCTCTAGGCTCAATACTAAGCGGCTGAGAACTTTGATGAAAAAATTCTTTTGCATATAACTTCATTATCATTATTCCCCCTTAAAAACTCAAATTTCAAAAAATCACTTACAATAAATTATGCCAATATCTAATCAATGCACCAGCTGATTTCAAACTTATCCAAAACTACTTTTCAAATTCGTGATCTCTCGCACATACACTTTGAATATTTTGCCAAGTTTTTCTAAAACCGGCAGCTAAATTAATGTTCATCCGACTACCTTTATCTAGACTAAATCTAACAAAGGAAAGGGGGATATATGGCAAATTTGAATATTGCTGCAGTTGATTTAGGTGCATCTAGCGGTCGCGTTATGTTAGCTACCTATCAAATGGAAAGCCAACAAATCAACTTGCAAGAAATTCATCGTTTCAAAAATCAACTTCATCATCGAAATAGACATGATTGTTGGGATTTACTTTATTTAGAACACGAAATTATTACAGGGTTAAATAAAATTATTGAGAAGAATATCACGCTTCATAGTGTCGGCATCGATACTTGGGGGGTTGATTATGTATTACTCAATAAACATGGCGAAATTCTAGGTGATAGTTATACCTATAGAGATGCTCGAACCGAAGGCATTATGCAGCAAGTGCAACAAAATTTGAGTAAGGAAAAGATTTATCAAAAAACAGGCATTCAATTCCTTACCTTCAATACGCTTTATCAACTCAAAGCCATGATGAACGATAAACCAAATTGGTTAGAGGATGTCACTGATTTTATCATGATACCTGATTATTTGAACTACCGTTTAACCGGCGTACTTAATCGTGAATACACCAATGCCACCACAACACAACTAGTAAATGTCAATACCGATAACTGGGACACCGAACTTTTAGATTATTTAAATATTCCGGTAAGTTGGTTCGGGCAAATTCGCCACCCTGGTCATAAAATTGGTAATTGGCAACAAAATGATCAAATCATATCAGTTATGTCCGTTGCCAGCCATGATACCGCAAGTGCGGTTATCGCCAGCCCATTATCTGATGAATATAGTGCCTATCTTTGTTCCGGCACTTGGTCATTAATGGGGCTTGATCGTAAACAAGTTTGTAATGACAGCCATGCAATGAATGCAAATATTACAAATGAAGGCGGAATTGATGGTCACTACCGCATTTTAAAAAATATTATGGGATTATGGTTGTTCCAACGTTTATGCACGGAACGCCAAATTACCGATATTCCTGCATTAGTGCAGCAAGCAAGTCAAGAACAAGCATTTCGCAGTGTAATTAATCCAAATAATGATGTTTTCTTAAACCCAAATTCAATGGTTGAAGCCATCCAACAATATTGCCAATTACATAATCAACCAATCCCTACCACAACAGCGCAATTAGCGCGCTGTATTTTTGACAGCTTAGCCATGCTATATCGCCAAGTAGCAGAAGAACTTGCCAAATTACAACATCATCCTATATCGCATTTACATATCGTCGGCGGAGGAAGTCAAAATGCATTTCTTAACCAATTATGTGCTGATATTTGCGGTATAGATGTTATTGCCGGTCCGATTGAAGCCTCTGTGCTAGGCAATATTGGTTGCCAATTAATGGCATTAGATCAAATTCATACCGTAAAAGAATTCCGCAATATTGTAACCAAGAACTTCCCATTAAAACATTTTAAATTTCAACCGCACTTTGCTGATTCCGATTTCGTAAAACGCAAATGGCAAGAATTTTCCCAACTAAATTAACGAAAAGAGGACGTTATTATGAGCACTCAACAAGCCTATGAACTTGCAAAACAACAATTTGCTGATTTTGACATTGATACCGAAGCGGCAATGATATTATTAGAGCAACTTCCGGTTTCCATTCATTGCTGGCAAGGGGATGATGTTGGCGGTTTTGAACAGCTCGGCGGAGATTTAACCGGCGGAATTCAAGCGACAGGTAATTATCCGGGTAAAGCAAGAACACCGGGTGAATTAAGAGCCGATCTTGATTTAGCTATCAGCTTGATTCCGGGAGCAAAACGTTTAAATTTACACGCTTCCTATTTGGAAGCCGAATATAAAGTTGAACGGAATGAAGTCAAGCCTGAACATTTTAAAAACTGGGTGGAATGGGCAAAACAAAACCAAATGGGCTTAGATTTCAATCCAACTTATTTCTCACATCCGTTAAGTGCTGAAGCAACACTATCTCACCCGGATAAAGATATTCGCAATTTTTGGATTGAACATGGCAAAGCAAGTCGAAAAATATCCGAATATTTTGGTAAAGAATTAGGTACGGCTTCCGTAATGAATATTTGGATTCCTGATGGCAGCAAGGATCTTGTCATTGATAAAGCCGCCCCACGTCAACGTTTAGTCGAATCTTTAGATGAAATTATCAAAGAAAAAATTGATCCTAAATATCATTTAGATGCAGTTGAAAGCAAGCTGTTTGGTATTGGGTTAGAGTCCTATACCGTCGGTTCGAATGAATTTTATGTCGCTTATGCAACTTCGCGTAAAACCGCACTTTGCTTAGATGCGGGACACTATCATCCGACGGAAACCATTTCAGATAAAATTTCTGCCGTTATGCCGTTTGTAGAACACCTATTACTGCATGTTAGCCGCCCAGTCCGTTGGGATAGCGATCATGTTGTACTGCTTGATGATGAAACTCAAGCTATCGCCAATGAAATTATTCGCAACAAACTATTTAACCGTGTTCACATCGGGTTGGACTTCTTTGACGCTTCGATTAATCGGATTGCCGCTTGGGTTATCGGTACTAGAAATATGAAAAAAGCGTTATTAAAAGCCTTATTAGAGCCGATTACCGCTCTTCGTCAAGCTGAAGAAAAACGTGATTTCACCACTCGTTTAGCACTATTAGAAGAAGCAAAGTCACTTCCTTGGCAGGCAGTTTGGAATATTTACTGTGAACGCCATAACGTACCTGTCGGTAGCCGTTGGTTGGCGGATATTCATCGTTATGAAAATAACGTATTGAACCAACGTTAATAAAGGAAAAAAACTATGCAAAATATTATTTCATCATGGTTTGTGCAAGGCATGATCAAGGCAACTCACGATATGTGGCTAAAAGGTTGGGATGAGCGTAACGGTGGTAACGTCAGTTTACGCTTACTCGATAGTGATGTAGAGCCTTACCTGTCTGAATTTAATACTAAACCTCATCATATTGCATTAACACAAGATGTCTCTGCATTGGCAGGACAGTATTTTATCGTAACCGGCTCGGGTAAATTTTTCCGCAATATCATTTTAGATCCAGCCGATAACCTTGCTGTTGTTCGGGTAGATGAACAGGGTAAGGGGTATTACATTCAATGGGGATTAATCAACGGAGGCGTCGCAACCTCCGAATTAGCCGCCCATTTACAATCCCATATCGTAAGAATGCAAAAAACAGACGGTAAAGATCGCGTTGTTATGCACTGCCATGCCACAAATTTGATCGCACTGACTTATGTTTTGCCATTAGATAGTAAAGTCTTTACTCACGAACTATGGCAAATGAGCACTGAATGTTTAGTGGTATTTCCCGAGGGAATAGGCATATTGCCTTGGCTCGTACCGGGGAAAGATGAAATCGGTTATGCCACTGCTGAAAAAATGAAATCTCACTCACTTGTCCTCTGGGCATTCCACGGTGTATTTGGCGCTGGCGCAACTTTAGATGAAGCATTCGGCTTAATTGATACGGCTGAAAAGTCAGCAGAAATTTTAGTCAAAGTAATGGCTATGGGCGGACGCAAACAAGGTATTACCAATGATGAGTTCAAACTATTGGCAGAACGTTTCGACGTAATACCAATGGACGGAGTCTTGTAGTTCTATCTTTCAAAAAATCAACCGCACTTTTTAATTCGTTATCACATAAAAGTGCGGTGCAAAAATCTCATCTTTTAAAGGAGAAGCCACATGGGTAGTTCAATTTTTTTAGGTATATTTTGGCATTTTATTGGTGCAACCTCTGCAGCCTGCTTCTATGCACCGTTAAAAAAAGTAACAAACTGGTCTTGGGAAACGATGTGGGCTGTTGCGGGTCTATTTTCTTGGATACTGCTGCCTTGGGGAATCAGCTATTGGCTATTACCTGATTTCTCCGCCTACTATGCTTCATTTAGCAGCAATATATTAATCCCGGTATTCCTATTCGGTGCCATGTGGGGTATTGGCAATATCGGATATGGATTAACGATGCGTTATCTTGGTATGTCGATGGGAATTGGTATTGCTATCGGTATCACCCTAATTTTCGGTACCTTAATGACTCCAATTTTACAAGGGCGATTTGGAGAGTTATTGGCTTCTACCGGTGGAAAAATGACATTAATCGGCGTTTTGGTTGCTTTGGTTGGGGTTGCTGTTGTTTCCTATGCTGGATTGCTGAAAGAGCGCGTTAGTGGTATTGCAGCCGAAGAATTCAATTTAAAAAAGGGGTTAATTTTAGCAATTATATGCGGTATTTTCTCAGCAGGTATGTCATTTGCTATGGCAGCTGCAGTACCAATGCATGAATCTGCTGCTCAACTAGGGGTTGATCCACTTTATGTTGCTTTACCAAGCTATGTTGTGATTATGGGAGGAGGCGCAATTATCAATCTTGGTTATTGTATTATTCGTTTAATCATTAAACCAGAGCTGTCTTTCCGCAAAGATATGAGCGTAACCAAAAACCTATTAATCAGTAATGCATTATTTGCTGCTCTTGGCGGAATTATGTGGTACTTCCAATTTTTCTTTTACGCTTGGGGACATGCGAATATTCCTGCTGATTACGGCTTTATGAGCTGGATGTTACATATGAGTTTTTATGTCCTATGCGGCGGTATCGTTGGGTTAATCCTCAAAGAGTGGAAGAACACGGGCACTAAACCAGTGCGTGTACTTTGTATCGGCTGTTTAATCATCGTATTAGCCGCCAATATTGTTGGTTTAGGTATGGCAAACTAAGTTCATAAGGATTACACAATGATAAGAAAAGGTATCTTAATGCATGTCAATCCCGATTGCCATGCAGAATATAAAAAACGTCATGATGAAATTTTCCCTGAGTTAGTCAAAGAACTTAAAGAACACGGAGCTCACAATTATTCAATATTCTTAGATAAGAAGCGTGATTTATTGTTCGGTTATGTCGAAATTGAGTCAGAAGAACGCTGGGATCAGGTAGCACAAACAACAGCTTGTCAAAAGTGGTGGGATTTTATGAAAGACATCATGCCATCCAATCCGGATAATAGTCCTATAGCCCAAAAATTAGAGCAAGTATTTTATCTGGAGTAAGATAACAAACACTATATATAAAATAAACCACTTCAAGTTAAGAAGTGGCTTATTATCTTTTACTAGCTCCGGCTCAAATAATCCCCATAACACACCCACTTATAAGTGGTTAACGCTTCCAAACCCATTGGACCACGGGCATGCAGTTTTTGGGTGCTGACCGCTACTTCGGCGCCTAAGCCGAATTGCGCGCCGTCGGTGAAACGGGTGCTGGCGTTGACATACACCGTTGCCGAATCCACTTGATTAACAAACTGGCGTGCTAAGGCTTGCGATTCGGTGAGAATACCGTCGGAATGGTGGCTGCCGTATTCTTGGATATGCGCAATCGCTTGTTGAATATCCTCGACAATCACCACATTCATATTGTTACACAACGCTTCGTTACGCAAGCTGTCGTCGCTAACCGCACTTACTTCTGCACCGTTTTGCTGTAATAACGGCAACGCTTGCTCATCGGCAAAATAGTGGACTTTTTTGTCGGCAAGTTGTTGCACCAAGTGCGGTATAAATTCGGCGGCGATATTGCGTTGCAGTAACAGGGTTTCCAATGAATTACAGGCACTTGGACGCTGGGTTTTCGCATTATCAATCAACGCTAAGGCGCGGTTGAGATCCGCACTTTGCTCAACAAACAGATGGCAAATGCCGATGCCGCCGACAATCACCGGAATGGTTGAATTCTCTTTGCACAGTTGGTGCAAGCCTGCGCCGCCACGAGGGATAATCATGTCCACATAGCGATCCAGTTTAAGCAGTTGCATCACTAAAGTGCGGTCAGGATCGATAATCGCCTGCACGGCTTCACCCGGTAAACCGGCTTGTTTTAGTGCGTCTTGCACCACTTGCAATAACACTTGGTTGGTATGACGGGTCTCCTTGCCACCGCGCAAAATCACGGCATTACCGGTTTTCAAACACAGTGAGGCGACATCAATGGTGACATTCGGGCGGGCTTCATAAATGGTCGCGACCACCCCCAACGGCACACGCACTCGTTGAATCGAGAGCCCGCTGTCCAACGTGCCGCCGTCAATCACCTTGCCAACCGGATCGGCAAGCGTGATCACATGGCGCACATCGTCGGCAATGCCTTTTAAACGGGCTGGCGTCAGCAATAAACGATCAATAATCGCAGCGCTGATACCTTGCGCTTCGGCATTGGCAATATCAATGGCATTCGCCGCCAGAATCTCGGCTTCTCGTATTTCTAACTGATCGGCAATCACCCGCAACGCTTGGTTTTTTTCCGCACTGGATAGTTGCGCCAATTCAAACGCTGCTTGCTTCGCCTGTTTGCCCATTTCTACTAAATTGATTGTCATTGTTATATCCTTTTCTACTTCTACTCTCTTTTCCAACGCCGCTATGTCGCTTGACTGTATCCTCTTCGCTGTATAAAAAATGGAAGAGCAAGGCGGAAAGCACAGCTGAAGTGGGGCTTCAGCGAGCATTTCCAACGCCGCTATTCCGTTTTTTAGACCGAGAGGATAACCATATCATCACGGTGAATAGCCACCGCCCCATATTCATATCCGAGCGTCACTGCGATATCTGCCGATTTTTTGCCTTTGATCAGCTCCAATGCGTCACTGTTATAACAAGCCACGCCAATCGCAATATCTTTGCCTTGCAGCGTGCGGATTCGCACCACTTCACCGCGTGAGAAGCGTCCTTCGATTTGTACAATACCGGCTGGCAACAAGGAACGGTATTTCTCCAATACCGCACTTTCAGCCCCTTGATCAACCACCAGTGTGCCGGCTGACGGGGCGGCAAACAACCACTGTTTACGACTTTGCAATGGCGAAAGCAACGCTTTGAATTTGGTGCCGATCGCGTTGTCTTGCGCCAAATCGAGGATCACATTGTGCTGACTGCCCGGTGCGATAATGGTTTCGATACCGGAACGAGTGGCAATATCCGCAGCAGTAATTTTAGTGTTCATGCCGCCGGTGCCTAAACCAGACACGCTGCCACCAGCAATTGAACGGATATGATCGGTGATTTTATCCACTTGCACAATGAGTTTTGCCGCCGGATTAGCGCGCGGATCACTGTCGAATAAGCCTTGTTGGTCGGTTAATAAATAGAGCTGATCTGCATTCGCCAAAATCGCCACCAATGCCGATAAATTATCGTTATCACCCACTTTGATTTCCGCCGTTGCCACGGCATCATTTTCATTAATGATCGGAATAATTTGGTTGTCCAGTAATGCATTCAGGGTGTCACGCGCATTCAGAAAACGTTCGCGATCTTCTAAATCAGCACGGGTCAGCAGCATTTGTCCGATATAAATATCATAAATTTCAAATAGTTGCTCCCATGCTTGAATCAACTGACTTTGTCCCACTGCCGCCAGCAGCTGTTTCGAGGCAATGGTCGGCGGCAATTGCGGATGATTCAAATAGTGCCTCCCCGCTGCCATCGCACCGGAAGTGACAATCACCACCCGATGTCCTAGCTGCTGCAATTGCGCGCATTGGCGCACGATATTCAGCATATGCGGACGGTTGAGTTTCGGTGAGCCTTGGGTCAAGACACTGGTGCCAAATTTTAAGACAATCGTTTTGACTGCGGCATTTTCAACCGCGTCGGAATACGCGTTTTTTTGCATAATTTTTGATCTAAAATAAATAAAAAAATGATTGTTACGTTACCATTAATCGCTAAAAAAAGCATTTAATAAATCAGTTGTACTTTTGTTTTACTCGGAGAGTTTATGCCAAGCAAATATTCAGTTCTCAATCATGCGCAACAACAAGAGATCACCCGGTTGTGCGTGCATACCGCACTTTTACTGTTACAACACGGTGCAGAAAGCACTTTGGTCAGCCAAATTGCCGCACGCTTGGGAAAAGCGTTGGGAGTGGAAAGTGTTGAGGTTGCGCTAACGGCAAATGCCATTGTGCTGACCACCTTGCACCAAGGGCATTGCATCACCACCGCAAGGCGCAATCAGGATCGCGGTATCAATATGCATGTGGTGACTGAAGTGCAGCATATTGTGATTGCCGCCGAACACCGGATTTACGACAGAAGCGTCGTGCGAAAAAAACTGTATAACATCAAACCATTAAAATATAATCGCTATTATGTATTGCTGATGGTCGGACTATCCTGTGCTTCGTTTGCTCATCTTGCCGGTGGCGATGCGCTAATCTGCCTGATCACTTTCTTGGCGGCGTGTGCTGCGATGTTGGTACGGCAGGAACTTGCGATGCGTCACTACAATCCGATCATTGTGTTTGCCTGTACCGCATTTGTGGCAACTTGCATTTCAGGCTTATCGCTGCGTTTTCATTTGGGCAACGACTCGCAAATTGCGATTGCCTCAAGCGTGTTGCTGCTGGTGCCCGGTTTTCCGTTTATTAATGCGCTATCCGATATTCTGAAAGGCTACACCAATATGGGAATCGGGCGTTGGGCGCTGGCGACGGTGCTAACCTTTGGTGCTTGCATTGGCATTGTGTTTGCCTTGAGCCTACTGAATATTCAACAATGGGGAGGCTGAGATGGATCTGCTGCTCATTTTGCTGGACGATATGTTTTTTTCCGCCATTCCGGCGATTGGTTTTGCCCTGTTGTTTAATGTGCCACAAAATGCACTGAAATATTGTGCACTGCTCGGGGCGTTGGGACATGGTTTTCGTAAACTGTTATTACTAACGATGGATATGCCGTTGGTGTTTGCCACCTTTTTTGCTGCGGCGCTGATCGGTTTTATCGGCGTTTATCTGTCACAGCGCTATTTAGCACACCCAAAAGTGTTCACCGTGGCTGCGATCATTCCAATGATTCCCGGCGTATTTGCCTATAAAGCGATGATTGCCGTTGTGCAAATCCACCATATCGGCTATTCTGAAGCCCTGTTCCAACAAGCCGTTGATAATTTTGTCAAATCTGGTTTTATTCTTGGCGCATTGGCTTTCGGCTTGGCTTTGCCAGGTTTACTGTTTTACCGCCAGCGCCCTGTTATTTAGTGATAGGATCCGAATTATGCAAATCAGCCTGATCGTCGCCTTCACCCAAAATCGGGTGATCGGCAGAGATAACCAAATGCCGTGGCACTTGCCACGTGATTTAGCGTGGTTTAAACGCAACACCTTAAACAAACCGGTGATAATGGGGCGTAAAACCTTTGAGTCTATCGGTCGCCCGTTGCCGAACCGCACTAACATCGTGTTATCGCGCCAGCCATTTGTGTCTGACGGCGTACAATGGGCGGATAGCCTACAAACCGCACTTGGCTTGTGCAAAAAGGCTGATGAGGTAATGATTATTGGCGGCGGCGAGCTGTTTAAACAAAGCCTGCCGTTAGCAGACAAACTGTATTTAACCGAAATCCAAACCGCACTTGACGGCGATACTTTTTTTCCGGTGCTCGATTTGAATGACTGGCATATTGTAGAAGACGAACTAGTAACTGCCGATGATAAAAACGCTTATGCTTGTCGATTTTTAATCTTAAAGCGAAAAAACAAAACGGGGCGATAACACCCCGCTTGTATTGTTAGCGATATAATACGCTTACTTCACACGTGCTACATATTCACCGGAGCGAGTATCCACTCGAATGACTTCACCAATTTGCACAAACAGCGGCACTTTCACCACAGCGCCGGTGCTTAAGGTTGCCGGTTTGCCGCCCGTACCCGCCGTATCGCCTTTCAAACCTGGATCGGTATCCACGATTTCCAGCTCGACAAAATTCGGTGGTGTCACGGAAATCGGCGCGCCGTTCCATAAAGTGACGATACATTCCGCTTGATCCAACAACCATTTGTCATTGTCGCCCACCGCTTTGGCGTCCGCTGACAACTGCTCAAAAGTTTCGTTGTTCATAAAATGCCAAAAATCTTCGTCTTTATACAAAAAAGTCAAATTGGTATCCATCACATCCGCCGCTTCCACGGTGTTGCCGGATTTAAAGTTCACGTCCAAGACTTTGCCGGAAATCAGTTTGCGGATACGAGTACGGGTAAACGCTTGACCTTTTCCCGGTTTCACGAATTCGTTTTCAACGATAACGCAAGGTTCGCCGTCCTGCATAAATTTAAGACCCGGTTTAAAATCACTGGTAGAATAGGTTGCCATAATGTCCTCATCACTTGAAAAAAGCCTGATCTTAAGACAAGATCAGATAAAATTTTAATAAAACTTGTCTATGATAACCCAAAACACCCTGCTTAGAGAAGAGCCAAGCTGGCTAGATTACCTTGCAAATGCGATAAATGATCCGCAAAAATTGCTGAGGCAACTCGATCTACCACTAAATCAATTCAAAAACGACATTTCGGCACGTCGATTATTCCCGCTGCGCGTGCCACAACCGTTTATCGACAAAATGGAAAAGGGCAATCCACAGGATCCACTTTTGCTGCAAGTGATGACGTCGCAGCAGGAGTTTTTTCAAGTGCAAGGCTTCAGCCAAGATCCACTGCAAGAGCAGCAAAGTGCGGTGCCGGGCTTATTGCATAAATACCATAACCGAGTGTTATTAATGGTGAAAGGCGGCTGTGCGGTCAATTGCCGCTACTGCTTTCGCCGCCATTTTCCCTATCAGGACAACAAAGGCAACAAACAGAACTGGCAAACCGCACTTGACTATATCGCCGCGCACCCTGAAATTGAAGAGGTGATTTTTTCCGGCGGCGATCCGCTGATGGCGAAAGATCACGAACTGGACTGGCTGATCAGCCGCTTGGAGCAGATCAGACACATTAAAACCCTGCGAATTCATACCCGATTGCCGGTGGTGATTCCGCAACGGATTACCAGCGCACTTTGCCAGCGTTTAGCCGCTTCACGTTTAAATAAGGTGCTGGTCACCCATATCAATCACCCGAATGAAATCGACCACACTTTAGCCGATCATTTGGCACCATTACGCGCCGCCAACGTGGTATTGCTGAATCAATCGGTGCTCTTAAAAGACGTAAATGACAATGCACAATTGTTAAAACAATTAAGCGATAAACTGTTTAGTACAGGTATTTTACCCTATTACCTGCATTTGCTCGATAAAGTGCAAGGTGCAGCGCATTTTTATCTGGACGACAAGCAGGCGTTGGCAATCTACCACGAACTGCAGAAAATCAGCTCCGGATATCTCGTGCCTAAGCTGGCACGCGAGATTGCTGGTGAGCCGAATAAAACCTTATTAACGCCATAAGCAAAAAATTCACACCAAATTCCAGCAAAAACAGTTTTTATTTTGTCTAATTCCTTTAGAATAGAAAAATATTTTTATTCATAAAAACATATTTTGACAATTTGAGGTGTCTAGTGACTTCTGAGAACCAAAACCGCAGCAATGCTGAAGCAACCGCCGGTGAAAAACAGAATCAATTAAAATTTGAATTTAGCAACATGGAACCGATTACGCCGAAAAAACCCATTGAAGAAAAGCCCTCTTTTTTTGACAAGGCGAAAGGCTTGTTACCTAAACGTGAGCACAAGGAGGAAAGTATGAGCACGACAAACCTGCCCCCTCATGATCCACAACCTGTAACAGAGAGTGCCGCTCAAATCGAAACAACGGCTAAAAGTGCGGTTGAGCCGATAACAACTGATCACGCAAATAGTGCGCATGAGCCATTAAGCAACCGTTTGAAAAAACCAGAAACTTGGGGGATCTTAAATCGTTTACCAGCCAAACACCGCCGCCTATTCATCGCCTTATTGGCACTGATTTTAGTGTTGTTGATTTTCTTTTGGTTAAAACCAAGTTCAACCACTACTGTTGATGCCCTACAAGCGCAAAATTCGAATACGCTGCCGATAGAATTTCAATCGTTGAATCAATCAGAAGAAGAACAAATCAATCAACCGAACGAACAATCAAACAATCAAAACAACGCTTTGCTGCCTCAGCCAAATACTGTGGGCGATAGCAACGCTCAAACTTTGGCAACCGCCGCCGCAACCCAAGCTGCTGCCGTTGCAGCCGGAACAGTAGCTCAAAGTGCAAACGCTCAGACCGCACCATCACAAACTACGGCAACGCAACAAGCGACAACGCCACCTCGTTATGAAGCGCCAAAAGAGCAAGCTACTCGTACACCGGCAAAATCACAACCGACCACAACCACAAAAACGACCACAGTTAAACCAACAACTGCGCCAAAACAAGCTGCTGCGCCTGCCAAACCAGCCGCTGACAATACAACTTCCGGCAACAACCGCACTTTAACTATCCCACAAGGCGTCAGCTTGATGCAGGTGTTCCGCAATAATAATCTGAATATTGCCGATGTCAATGCGATGACCAAAGCCAACGGCGGTGAAAAAGCACTCAGCAGCTTTAAAGCCGGTGACAAAGTGACGATTCAAGTCAATTCACAAGGCCGAGTGAGCCGTTTAACCTTACAAAACGGCAGCACGTTTATCCGTAATAACGACGGCAGTTATCAGTATAAGAAATAATCAAAAAATGCCGTTATCTAAATGATAACGGCATTTTTACTGAAATTTCATCACGTCAATATGAGGTTTATTCCTATGATGAAAAAAAGTTTATGCGGTTGCATCATCATCTTGCTATCCGGTTGTCATGCTCCGACTGATACCCACAATAACCTGAGCTTGCAACAAAGCACCTCTGGCTCGACGGCATTAAATAAAACCCTGCCCGAGAGCAATACTACCCATCTTTACTACTGTGATAACAATATCCAAATCAAAGTCACTGCGCTCAATGCTTCAGCCATCAAACAGCACTCAAAAAATCCTTCGATTCAGCTGACTCTAAACGGTATCAGCCAACATCTACAACCGGTAATCTCCGGCAGCGGCAAACGCTACGCCAATATTCAGTGGAACTGGTGGGAAAGAGCTGAAAGTGCGGTGCTGAGCAACAGTTTGGGCGAAGTGATTGCAAGTGGTTGTAAAATAGAAAAAATTGATTAACCGCACTTTAGGGGCTGTTGATTTAAATACAAAGTGCGGTGTCAGTTTATTCCAAATTCTGAATCTGTTCACGCATTTGTTCGATCAAGACCTTTAACTCGACTGCCGAGTTGGTGACCTCAACATTAATTGATTTCGAAGCAAGCGTATTCGATTCGCGATTTAATTCCTGCATCATAAAATCCAACCGACGCCCAACAGCGCCACCTTTTTTCAAGGTTGCAGTCGTTTCTTTCACATGCATTTGCAACCGATCCAGCTCTTCCGCAACATCAACACGCTGCGCTAATAAAATCATCTCTTGTTCCAAACGTTGCGGATCGGCTTGCAATTGGATTTCATCAAACCGCTGTTGCAATTTCTCCCGTTGCCATTGCAAAATTTGTGGCATTTGTGACCGCACTTTGTCCGCTTCAACACTGATCGCTTGTAGGCGCTGTTGAATAATCTCTTGTAGTTTCTGCCCTTCACGCCCACGCATGGCGATAAATTCGTCTAGCAGTTGATCAAACCCTTTGAGTAAATCTTGACTAATTTGATCCAAATCTTGTTCTGGTGTTTCAACTACACCGGGATAACGCAACACATCGGTTAAACTGATCTCCCCTTCACCGGCTTGCTGTTTCAGCCATTTGAGTGATTGCAACACTTGTTGCGCCAACGACTGGTTGAGTTGTAGTTCAAGTGCGGTCTGTGCTTTCAATTCCAAACGCAAATTACACTCCACTTTACCGCGGGTGATCCGCTGACGGATTTTTTCACGCAAGTTGTTTTCCAAGCCACGAAACTGCTCCGGCAAACGGAAAAAGTTTTCCAGATAGCGTTGGTTGACAGAGCGAATCTCCCATACAGCATTGCCCCAGCTCTGCTTCAGTTCCAAGCGGGCAAACGCAGTCATACTGTAAATCATATTTTTTCCTTATTCGATGATTAAACGACGCTATTCTACCGATTTTGAGCGGGACTGTCGTGTGCAAAGTGCGGTTTCGTGCTAGAATTCCAACTGAATTGAGAACAGTAAAAATGGAGAACCCCGATGCGTCCGAATGACCGCCCTTTGCAAGCTACCCGCCCGATAAAAATCAGCCGTCACTATACTAAACATGCCGAAGGCTCGGTATTGGTTGAGTTTGGCGATACCAAAGTGCTGTGCAACGCTACGCTGGAAAATAGCGTGCCGCGCTTTTTAAAAGGGCAGGGACAAGGCTGGATCACCGCTGAATATGGGATGCTGCCACGCTCGACCAATGTGCGGATGCAGCGTGAAGCCGCTCGCGGTAAACAAGGCGGACGCACGTTGGAAATTCAACGCTTAATCGGTCGTTCATTGCGCGCCATGATCGACTTGACCGCACTTGGCGAACGCACCATCACCGTTGATTGTGATGTGATTCAAGCTGACGGTGGCACGCGCACTGCTGCGATCAGTGGCGCTTGTGTCGCAGTGATTGATGCGGTCAACACACTATTAGCCAACGGTGAACTGAAAACCAATCCGATCAAAGGTTTAGTAGCGGCAATTTCGGTCGGCATTGTTGATGGTACGGCGGTGTGCGATTTAGAATATGTGGAAGATTCTGCCGCCGAAACCGATATGAATGTGGTCATGGCAGAAGATGGACGTATGATTGAAGTGCAGGGTACCGCGGAAGGCGAACCGTTTAGTCATCAAGAATTGTTGCAATTACTGGAGCTGGCACAAGGTGGAATCGAGCAGATTTTTGCCGTACAACGTGCGGCCTTAAACGATCATTAAGGTGATTTATGCAAGATTATAAACAACAATTTATTGAATTTGCCCTCAAGCGCAATGTGTTGAAATTTGGTGAATTCACCTTAAAATCCGGTCGAATCAGTCCCTACTTTTTCAATGCAGGCCTGTTTAACACCGGCAGCGATCTGGCACGTTTGGGCGAATTTTATGCGGCGGCAATCCAAGCCTCAAGGATCGAATATGACATGCTGTTTGGTCCTGCCTACAAAGGTATTCCGATCGCCACCACTGTTGCCATTGCATTAGCCAATCAATTTGGTTGCGATAAACCGCTGTGTTTTAATCGCAAAGAGGCAAAAGATCATGGTGAAGGCGGCAATTTAATCGGTAGCCCATTACAAGGCAGAGTCTTGTTGGTTGATGACGTCATTACTGCTGGAACAGCCATTCGTGAATCAATGCAGCTCATTGCCGCCAATAATGCCAAACTAAGTGCGGTTATGATTGCCCTGAATCGTCAAGAAAAAGGCAAAGGGAAATTATCTGCTATTCAAGAAGTAGAGCGTGATTATCATTGCCGAGTTCTATCCATTATCGATTTAGACGATCTCCTCGCTTTTTTAAACCACAGCCCGATTTACCAACCCTTCCTCCCCGCAATGCACCAATATCAACAACAATACGGTGTATAACCGCACTTGGGTATTTTGGCAAGATTGGAGTTAATTGCTCAAATCTTGTCTTTTTTCACTAAATAACAAAGAACGTTTATCACTCACCCCAAATCACACAAAATCCAATATCGATTGACGCCTCCTTTCACAGCACTTTTATTTCTGGGTTTAAAGTGCGGTTTTTTTTGCTCTTATTTACCTAGACTAGCTTACTCACCGATACCAAATAGCAGCTCTTCACGAAATGCATCCGAACAAGCGGCAGTTTTTAATTTCATACGCAAACTCGATTGCGCGGGGTGCAGCCGGGCTAAATTCAATGCATAATAACGCAAGGAGGTCAGCTTCTTTTCCCCGTTATCTTTACTACTGAGACCACGAACATCCCGATATACCACATCCAACATCCAATGTGCCTTCCTTTTTTTCAGCAATAAATGCTCCCGAATACTCTCTGCTAATTGTGGTAATGCGGCATTTAAGCTGCTGATATAACAGTCTAACTTAGAGTCTAATTTGCTGTTCTGCCTCAACTCTGACAGTGCTTCTGCACACAGCACCGTCTGAATCCCCTCCCAGCGCATTGGCTCAGACAACCATTCATCAACAGGTAATTTTTTATACTGTTGCCCAGTATTTATATTATGATAACAATCAATAGTTTGAGGCATCTCGCGCGCCATTTTATGAAAATAGGCTGCAATTTCTTTGCGAAACATTGCATGATTATTATTTAAAGCAATCACATAGTCTGCTTGCTTATCCTTAAGTTGCTCAACAATCTTTTTCTGTGTGTTGCAGGCATAAACGGAAACTATCGCTCTCCTCAATTTTAATGTCTGGAGTATTTCCAACACACCTTGCTGTTCATTACGCCAACGTGGAGATTTATGCTGTATCAGTATCACACCGTGCATTTTACTTTGTATGGTAATGTTATGCAGTGCACTTTTCGCCTCATGCCCGAAGCAGTTGCGAAGGTTTTTCCCATCCAATGGAATTTGCTCAAGATTTTTGCTCTGACGTAATTCGTTAACAAAATTGATAAAAATATCATTTAATTGGCTTGAATGGAGTTTGCAAACAAGATCAGCGATCGTTTCTTTAGATGGAATACCTTGTGCAAAAGGTAAATATTGACGCAACCAAGAGAGATGGCTTTCGCCAAACTGATGAACATCGCACCATGTCTTTGCTCCTGACAGTACAGCGGTCATGGTTAAAAAAATCAACTCTAATAAAGAATATCTCTGGGTATCATGCTCAATTTCCTCAGCCTGCGCAAAAAAGTTAAAAAAATCCATAACATCTCCTCAACAATAACGAACAATACATACCTTATGAAGTTTTACGTTATACTTACTATAAAATAATAGGCTGTTTTTTAACAATGGTTATTGCGGTTTTATTGATATCGGCTAAGAAATTGGTGTTGATGCCTGTTTTTTATCCAGCACATTTATTTTTGCGCCCATACAAAAAACCCTTAGCATCGCTGCTAAGGGTCGTTGTACTGTATTCAGTAAAATCCGGCGGTGTCCTACTCTCACATGGGGAGACCCCACACTACCATCGGCATTACAGCATTTCACTTCTGAGTTCGGCATGGGTTCAGGTGGGACTACTGCACTATCGCCGCCGGAATAATTCGGCTTGATTGTCTTTATTTCTTTGTTCTTTCTTCTTTTCAGTTTTTTTACTTCACTTTATTTCACTGTTATTATTCGGCCACAAGCTAATCTGATTCAAACTCATTGAGCTTTTCTTTGTCTTTCTACTTCGCGCTACTTTAGGGCAAAACCCTTGAGCGTTGTATGGTTAAGCCTCTCGGGCAATTAGTACGGGTTAGCTCAATATATCACTACACTTACACACCCCGCCTATCTACGTCTTCGTCTTAAACAACCCTTACCAGGTTATACCTGGGGAAAACTCATCTCAAGGCAAGTTTCGTGCTTAGATGCTTTCAGCACTTATCTCTTCCGCACATAGCTACCCCGC
>VDHG01000158.1 GCA_006228005.1 Testudinibacter crocodili | reverse complement strand
GCACTTGAACGTCAACGTGATGAACCGTGAAATGCTGTTAGACGCCATGGAAAATCCGGAAAAATATCCGCAATTGACCATCCGTGTTTCCGGCTATGCAGTACGTTTCAACTCACTGACCAAAGAGCAACAAAAAGACGTGATTACCCGTACCTTTACTCAAGCGATGTAATACGAATTTTATCCTGCTTACAAGCCCTGCCATTTGGTGGGGCTTAATATTATAAACTATTCACTAAATAATTTAGCCATTTATTTATGAAAAATATATTTATAAAAAAATTGTTCTTAAAATATTCACTATCTATATTTTACAGATTAAGATTTTTAATATTACCATATTCTATAATTATTTTGCTTGATGCAAAACCATCTTGGAGATTGGTACTTTTATACTTAACATCAACCTTTATTTACTTATGGATATTCTACGTTGAAAATAAAAATCTTTTGGAGAAATTAACCAAATCACCAATAGTAAAAATTTTAGCTTTAGTATGTTATTCACTTATCACCATATGTATTAATATAATATCTAGAGAAGAAGTTGTTATAAAAACTGGATTTTCTTCTAGTAATTTTGAAAGTGCTATTTATCCTTTATTTTTTATAGTTATTTTTTTATTTCTACCCATCATCACATCTTTAATCTTATTACTCTTAGCTTTCATTTATGAAGTGAAAATAATTTATTGCGAGATTAAACACCACCAAC
>VDHG01000157.1 GCA_006228005.1 Testudinibacter crocodili | reverse complement strand
TGTCGGCTTTGCTGATTTTCCGGCAGGATCGGAGTTTTATCATTATTTGCGCAAGCAGAAATTTAAAACGCAAGAAAATGGTTATTTACGCTTAGAAAATAGTGATGGATCTTATAGTGAAATTGATACTTCCAATTATGAAGCGATAAAAAATTTAGAAATGAGTTTTTTAGAATCAGTGCAAGCGGTTTTCCCGCGTTTGGATAACGGTTTGTTATCTGTCGCCAGAATTGCAAGCGAAAATCCTGCTTATTTAGCAGGCATATCGGCTCGAAAAGGTAGCTTAAATAGCGGAAAAGATGCCGACATTTTAGTTTTAGATAATCAGCTTAATCTGTTACAGGTTTACTGTAGAGGAATAAAACAGATTTGATTCGTGGTTTATAGTAGGTACATTTAAATATGTACCTATTTTATATCATTAGATAAAGATGTTTCCATGTTTTTCTGTTAAATAATGATGTAATTCTGTTTCATTCATACCTCTTGTTTGTATGATGAAATCATTTTTATTTATTTTGCTTTTGAAATTTGGAAATCCTTTTTTAATAAGC
>VDHG01000156.1 GCA_006228005.1 Testudinibacter crocodili | reverse complement strand
TTTGTCTACTATGCCAAAAAGTAGAAGAGCAGTATTGATCTTCTACTTTTTTAGTTTCTGATGATGCGTAAAATTACATTTTGCTAACGATTTTAATCCCCAATAGATCTAAGCCTTGACGCAGTGTGTTTTGGGTTAAAGCCGCCAGTTGTAAACGGCTGTTTTTAATTGCTTCGTCTTCACTATTCAAAATCGGGCAACTCTCATAGAAACCGGAAAAAATCCCTGCCAGTTCATATAAATAAGCGCAAAGTACATGTGGTGTGCCTTCTCTTGCGACTGTTTGTACCGCTTCTTCAAACTGCAACAACTTAATCGCAAGCGCCCGCTCTTTCTCTTCGTTTAAGCAAATCGTACCCTGCAATGTTGCACTATCAACCTGGCTACGGCTGAAAATGGAGTGAATACGGGTGTAGGCATACTGCATATAAGGTGCGGTGTTGCCTTCAAAACTGAGCATATTGTCCCAATCAAACACATAATCTGTGGTACGATTTTTGGAGAGATCTGCATATTTGACTGCACCAATCGCTACGGCTTCCACCACTTGTTGCAACTCTTGTTCACTGAGGGTTGGATTTTTGGCGCTAATCAGTTGTTCCGCGCGTTCAATCGCTTCGTCTAACAAATCGGTTAGTTTCACCGTATCACCGGAGCGGGTTTTAAACGGTTTGTTGTCTTTGCCCAACATCATGCCGAAATTGAAATGCTCCAGTGACATGCTGTCGGGAATATAACCGGCTTTGCGCACAATCGTCCACGCCTGTTGTAAATGCTGGCTCTGACGGCTGTCGGTGAAATACAGCGCACGATCCGCATGCAGCACTTCATGCCGATATTTTGCCGCTGCAATATCGGTGGTGGTGTACAGAAAGCCGCCGTCACTTTTTTGGATAATCACCCCCATCGGTTCGCCATCTTTGTTTTTGAATTCGTCCAAAAAGACCACGACCGCACCTTGATCTTCCACTGCAATACCTTTATTTTTCAAATCAGCAACAATCGCCGGCAGCATCGGATTGTATAGACTTTCGCCCATCACATCGTCATTACTCAACGTGACATTTAAACGGTCATAAGTCTGTTGATTTTGCTGCATGGTGATATCCACCAATTTGCGCCACATCGTCAGACAATATTGATCACCACCTTGCAGTTTCACCACATAGGCGCGGGATTTCTCGGCAAACTCGGCATCATTGTCATAACATTGTTTGGCGGCACGGTAAAAGGCTTCCAAATCGCTGAGCGCTAAATCATCGGCATGTTCATTTTCGACTTTTTCCAGATAAGCAATCAGCATTCCGAACTGAGTACCCCAATCGCCGACATGGTTGGCGCGAATGACGTTATGTCCTAAATATTGCAAAACCCGCACTACCGCATCGCCGATAATGGTTGAACGCAGGTGTCCGACATGCATCTGTTTGGCGACATTTGGTGCGGAATAGTCGGCAACGATAGTTTGTGGCTGTGTGACTTTTTCCACCAGTGCTTGTTGTTGCAGCAATTGTCGGCTTTGTTGTGCCAACCAAGTATTTTTAAGAAATAGATTGATAAATCCCGGTCCGGCAACTTCCGCTTTTTCCAATAAATCACCTAATTCCAGATTTTCAATGGTTTTTTGTGCCAATTCGCGCGGATTCATTCCCCGTTTTTTAGCCGCCGCCATCACGCCGTTTGCCTGATAATCGCCGAATTGCGCTTTGCCGGATTGACGCACTAGGGCATCGCATTGTGATTCTGCACCGGCAGCGATCATTGCCTGTTTAATTTTTTGCGATAGAATGTGTTGAATATTCACAGAAATTGTAGCCTTTTAGATTAATAAACTGGTCGCTATAATACCGTTTTATCGGGATTGAGGAAAGACGGAGTCTTTAAAAATGGCAAATTTAACAAATGTCCATCCATTATTGCAGCTGGAAACCGCACTTGGTCGCACACTGGCTATTTTTCAGCAAAATATTATACAATTAGCCGATGCGATTGGATTAGATCGGCAAACCTGGTTGATTGATCATCTGGCGGTGCGGGTGAATACACAGCAGCAGGGTGAGCTTTGGCTGGCTTCATTGCTAAAGTGCGGTCAACTGCTGAGTGATAATCAGGTAAATGGACGACCGATTTATTTAGTGGCGTTGTCGCAACCGCTGGTTTTTGCCGAACAATCGGTGTCGGTGATTGAATTGCCACTGCCGAAAAATAAGCGCTATCCACAGCAAGGATGGGAACATATCGAAGTAGTAGTGCCTTTTTTGGCTAAAGAATCGCCAACTGAATGGCTTGAACGTCTAAATCGGCAATTTTGTTTGAACGAAAAGCCTTTTTTAACAGTCAAAGTCGGCGAACCTAAAGTCGTCGGCGAGCAGTGTTGTAACCTCTCAATGGCAATAACATTTACTAACAATATTGAAAACCGCACTTGTATTAAGCTACATCCCTATCATATCCGAGATGTGGTCAAGCAAGCGCGGTGATCATGACTCCAATGTAATTTAAGGAAAAACTTATGAAAAAATCGATGTTAGCATTAACCGCAATGATGGGATTGGCTGTAGTTGGCTGTGCCAACAAAGATATTTATAGCGGTAATGTTTATACCGGTGACCAAGCGAAAGAAGCGCGTTCAATCAGCTATGGCACCATTGTTTCTAGCCGTCAGGTCGATATTCAAGCACCGAATCAAGGTGTAATCGGTACAGTTGGCGGTGGTGCAATTGGTGGTATTTTAGGTTCAACCGTCGGCGGTGGTTCCGGGCAAGCGATTGCGACAGCAGTGGGCGCCGTCGCCGGGGCTGTTCTTGGCAGCACGGTAGAACAAAAAGCCAGTAAAGTAGATTCGTTGGAATTAGTGATTCGCAAAGATGACGGCAAAGAAATCGTGGTAGTCCAGAAATATGACTCCACCCTAGTGCCGGGAGCGCGAGTTCGCATCGTTGGCGGCTCAACCCTGAACGTCTCGGCGTTGTAATTAAAATCATATTGTAAATTAAAAAACAAAAAGTGCGGTTGA
>VDHG01000155.1 GCA_006228005.1 Testudinibacter crocodili | reverse complement strand
CGAAAAATAGTCTATAGCTCAAATTATAAACAAACATCAACAGACCCTAATATTCAAAATATAATACGAAAGGAGATAACCACATGTTTATGAATTCATTCAGCTTAGAAGGAAAAGTCGCCTTAGTTACCGGTTGCAATACTGGATTGGGGCAAGGCATGGCGCTGGGTTTAGCACAAGCCGGCTGTGATATCGTCGGCGTTAATTTGAGCGAGCCGAGCGAAACTCGGCAAAAAATCGAAGCCACCGGACGCCGGTTTATCAATATTCAAGCCAACTTGATGCAACAAAGCAGCATTCCGTCAATTGTCGAAAAAGCCGTAGCCGCATTTGGTAAAATCGACATTTTAGTCAACAATGCTGGGATTATCCGCCGCGAAGATGCCATCGATTTCAGCGAGCAAAATTGGGATGAGGTGATCAATATCAATTTGAAAACCGTATTTTTCCTGTCACAGGCGGTTGCCAAGCAGTTTATCGCACAAGGACACGGCGGCAAGATTATTAACATTGCGTCGATGCTCTCTTTCCAAGGCGGAATTCGCGTGCCGTCTTATACCGCTTCAAAAAGTGCGGTCATGGGGATCACCCGAGCCATGGCGAATGAATGGGCAAAACACAATATTAATGTCAACGCAATTGCACCGGGTTATATGGCAACCGACAACACCGCCGCCTTAAGAAGCGACGGCGAACGCAGTAAAGAAATTTTGGATCGCATTCCTGCCGGACGCTGGGGAACGCCGAGTGATGTTGCCGGCCCTTGCGTATTTTTAGCCTCATGCGCCGCCGATTATATCAACGGCTACACCATTGCCGTCGATGGCGGTTGGCTGGCGAGATAGGAGCCGATATGTCGAAAGATTGCAATTTTATTCATGCCGATACGCTTAAACTTGAAGATTTAGGTAATGGCGTGAAACGTAAAATGTTAGCCTACAGTGAAAATATAATGGCAGTGGAAGTACATTTCGAGCAAGGTGCCGTTGGCGCTATGCACAGCCACCCGCACGAACAACTGACCTATGTGCTGTGCGGTGAATTTGAATTTACCATCGGCGACCAAACTCAAATTGTCACAGCCGGCGATGTTTTATATAAACAACCCAACATTATGCACGGCTGCCGCTGCTTGCAAGCCGGCGTGCTGCTGGATAATTTTACCCCGATGAGAAAAGACTTTATTTAAATAGGGTCTGTTGATCTTTGTTTATATTTTGAGTTGTCGTTTAAAATGAGCACAATCTAGGCGTAAGCCGAAATCAATAGTGGGACTATTGATGAGGATTACAACGACGAGTGTGCTCATTTTAAACACAATCCGCAGGACTATGACTCTTTTTCGCCACTACGGCGTTAAAAGCCGTTCGTTTAGAATGACTAAACTTCACGACTTTTGCCTTATTTATTTTCAAAAAGAGTGGCGAAAAATAGTCTATAGCTCAAATTATAAACAAAGATCAACAA
>VDHG01000154.1 GCA_006228005.1 Testudinibacter crocodili | reverse complement strand
AATTCACTTTCATCAAAAATTAGTGGTATAGCATAAAAAAACTTAAATTGAGAAATCATGTCCTCCATATAATTTTTCATAATTGCTTCGTCATCATAATCAAAATTTAGAAAATCAATAAACTTGAAATCCCTTAGAATAAATTCAGTGTTATATTCCTCACTTTCAAAGTTTATAATTTTTTTATAAAATGACACTATATTATTAAGCTCAAATTCATTCAAATTAAAATCTTTTTCATTTAAATCCAGATAAGGATCACAATATTCATACCAGGGTTCCACTCTAATTATTTTTATAAAGGACCTCAATAATTTTTTCTATCTGGACGCTGCAACTCAATTGTCATAAGACCTGTTTTACTAGGTCTAAAAATAGCCCTTTCTCCTGATGGAAAAACTGCAATTCGTCTATCATTAGAATATGTAATTTTGGCATCTTTAGTTAAATTCTCCCAATCTGTTTCTATTGATACGCCTGCTGGTTTCTTGGCATTTTTACACCGCTACCAGCCGTGGTATCAATCGCATTGCTTAAATAATTATTAAATCTTTCCAATGAATTTGCTGTTGAACCCTTAAAGTTGCCTAACGTAATATTTTTACCGTTTACTTTAACCTCATTAAGCAAATATCCTGTAGATTCATAATCAATTTTACCAGTTACGGCATATTGCGTAGCGGAACTCGCAGTAAAGCCAGTTATACGACCGGAAGCATACTATTTACGATAATTTTTATTCTAAATAAAATTTAAATGGAGAATCA
>VDHG01000153.1 GCA_006228005.1 Testudinibacter crocodili | reverse complement strand
ACTTCTGCAAATTCTTCACTCGATGTTTGATAAACTTCTTCGGCGATCTTATGAAATGTGGTGGCTAATAAACATAGATTGCTAATATATTCCGCACGGAATATTCTGCTGTTACGTGAAGGAATATTCATGGCAGGCATACCTAATTTGGCTGCTACCAACGATTGAACTTCACGCCCCTGCTCTCCAGTAGCATGAAAGGCCCCGACTGCACCTCCCATCATTATTCTAAAAACCCGTTTTTCCGCTTCCTCTAAACGTTCTATCGCCGATAAAATCTCATCAATCCAAACCGCTACTTTGTAGCCATAAGTAATTGGCAGTGCATGTTTACCATGAGTTCTTCCCGGCATCACTGTTTCTTTGTGCGCGATCGCTAACTGACTCAAATTCAGCAAAATATCTTTTGAAAATCCCATCAAAATACGATGAAATTTTTTAACAATTAAGAGATGCCCGCTTTGCTGAATATTCTGGGTTGTCACACCATAATGCACATATTTTCCGCTTTCTGGATCGCAAGCATTGATTAAAACTTTAATCACCGGCACAAAACCATGTCCAATTTGCTGTAATAACCTTTCCATTTCTTGCAAATCAATACAATCTACTTTACATTTTTC
>VDHG01000152.1 GCA_006228005.1 Testudinibacter crocodili | reverse complement strand
TCAAAAAACGCTATCGACAATAAAACGCGCTATTAAAGAAATTAATGATTACTTAGAACCAGAAAATAAAACTCATGTTATCAATGCTAAAATTATTACACCAATAACCTATCGAGATTATATAAAATTTGTTAAAAGTATTAGTTTAAAGCGTTATATCTCTACACCAGATGAGCGGATAAGACTTTTTATTCTCCAAGCAACCCTATTTGAATCTATTAATAGAAAAGAATTTTATAGTAGATTAAACTTAAGTTATAGCACGCTCAAAAATGACATCATCTTGTTAAAAAAGAAAACACCAAGCCACATTGAATTCACACTAAAAAATAGGAATTCCTGGGCTATTAACGGTAATGAGATTTCAATCAGGATTAATTTCTGTAAGAATATTTTCAACATCCTTGAATTAGATCAAAATAATAACCTTGTTCCCCACAAAGCAAACTCGCCCATTGACAACCTAATCACTGATCAATTTTTAAATATTTTAAAAGAAAATAATTTATCTACAGCAACCATTTATCAAACAATAAATAGCAAAGTCGAGCTATCCTATAACTCTAAAAAATACTTGATTATCTATCTTAGCATTTCGCTATACCGAATCATTCAATATCATGCTATTGACAATATCAAAAAACTCCCTATCAAATATATAAACCATATAAATATATTACAATTTGATAACGCTGAAAATCAATTTATCAATATTTTACTGTCAGCACTTAATCATAAGACTGAAAAGCAAAGTATTATAGAACCTCAATTATATAAATTTATTAAAATGTTTCATAAAGA
>VDHG01000151.1 GCA_006228005.1 Testudinibacter crocodili | reverse complement strand
GTTTTGCTTTAACGGTCGTGGCAGATCAAAGTGCGGTCGCACAGCAATTGCAAAAGGTAGAACAACTGAGAGCCGCTAACCAACCCAGCTTACCGACAACCTTAGGCTTGGAACGCCAAATTAACCCGTTTTTACAAGCCAATACGCTGGAAGCATTTATCGATTTACGCCAAGCCAAAGATCGGTTTTAAAAATTAAGCGGCTTACAACGGTTAAAATATATAATCCGCTCCTACTTTGCCTCATTAAATATTTTTGTCAATAATCTAAGGGCGGATATTTTCCGCCCGAATTTTTACTATTTGCCGATTTTTCTGTCACCATTCCAAGGCGCTGCCCAGAATAGGCACAGCATGCCCGGCACGGCGAGGAAGAAGCAGAACCAGAAATAGTCGTAATAACCAAAATGTTCGATCAACACACCGGCTTGTGAATTAAACAGCGTGCGTGGCAACGCTGCAAGGCTAGTGAACAATGCCAATTGGGTGGCGGTATACAGCGGATTGGTTTCGCGCGCCATAAAGGCGGCGAACGCTGCAGTGCCAAGCCCGACACCGATATATTCTGCCGCTACCACGATACCCAACATAATCAATTCTTTGGTAGTGATCACGTCGAAATGACCGAAGGAAGCCAGCCAAGCAAAACCTAAAATAGT
>VDHG01000150.1 GCA_006228005.1 Testudinibacter crocodili | reverse complement strand
CCAGCCTGCATATCAATTGCTGTGCCGAGTTGGGTGACTTGGCGTTTGGCTTCAGTCACAAAGGCATTGCCCGGTCCAAAAATTTTATCCACTTTCGCCACGCTTTCTGTGCCGAATGCCATGGCAAACACCGCTTGTGCCCCGCCCACTGCATAGATGGTTTCCACCCCACACAAATTGGCAGTGTAGAGAATTTCATCGGCAATCGGCGGTGGGGTACACAGCACCACTTTTTGACAACCAGCAATTTTTGCCGGAATAGCCAACATTAATACGGTCGAAAACAATGGTGCAGAACCGCCGGGAATATACAAACCGACTTTATTAATCGGGCGCGTCAACACTTCGCATCTGACCCCGGCTTGGGTTTCCACTTCAATCACATTGGGTTGTTGTGCTTGGTGAAACATCTCGATATTGCGATAGGCATTTTGAATCGCCTGTTTTAACGCCTCCGGCACACGTCTTATCGCTTGTAAAATTTGCTCGTTTGAAACTGCTAAGCTGTCCAACCGCACTTTGTCAAATTTTTCGGTCAGTTCAAGTAAAGCACTGTCGCCGTTTTGTTGCACCTTGATTTTAATCTCATTTACTGCTTGCTCGATACTAGCGGAGTTGGTGACTGCTGGGCGCTCCAGTGCGGTTACTTGCTCGGCTGCGGTGAGGTTGTTCCAGATAATGGTTTGCATATTCTTTTTCTCCGTTATTTCCGACAGCGACTAACGTCGCAATCGGTTACGCAT